>NZ_JAJEQN010000003.1:0-162635 GCF_020687335.1 Anthropogastromicrobium aceti | reverse complement strand
TTAAAGGAAAATCAGCGAATCCGAATGTTTTTAGAATTGCGAAAGTTGCATAGCAACGGAGCAATTCGTGGATATCAGTTGGGGCAAAATACCTTTTGCCCCCAGCATCATATTAATAGAACATTAATAGAAGAGGAATAACGTTATGAAGTGGAAGAAATTTACGATTCAGACAACAACAGCAGCAGAGGATTTCATCAGTGAGAAGCTAAGTGAGATTGGCATTGAGGGAATCGAGATTGAAGATAAGGTTGAGCTGACAGCAAATGATACAAAGGGCATGTTTATTGATGTACTACCAGATTTAGGACCAGATGACGGAGAGGCGCTTGTAAGCTTTTATCTTGATGATACGTATGATGTGCCTAAGACGCTTGCTGCCGTAAAGATGGCACTTGAGGAGGTTGCCTCTTTTGTAAATGCAGGATCATGCGAGATCACGGCATCTGAGACAGAGGACAAGGATTGGATGAATAACTGGAAGCAGTATTTTAAGCCATTCGTTGTTGATGACCTTTTGATTAAGCCAACATGGGAAGAAATTCCTGAGGGAATGGAAGGAAAGAAGCTGATTCAGATTGATCCTGGTATGGCATTTGGTACAGGAAAGCACGAGACTACTCAGCTTTGTATTGCAGGAATCCGCAAATATGTAAAGCCGGGTGATAATGTTCTTGATGTTGGAACAGGAAGCGGTATTTTGTCAATTTGTGCGCTGTTAAGCGGTGCCAGTCATGTAGTGGGAACAGATCTTGATGAGAATGCTATTGATGCTGCACATGAGAATGCACAGGTTAATGGCATTACGTCAGAGCAGTATAAGGTTCTGATTGGAAACTTAATTGATGATCAGGCAATCAAGGATGAGGTTGGCTATGAAGCATATGATGTTGTCGTTGCCAATATTCTGGCAGATGTTATTATCGCGCTGCAGGAAGTTGTCGCAGTTCATGTAAAGCATGGCGGTATCTTTATCACATCTGGAATCATTGATATGAAGGAGCAGGCCGTTATGGATGCATTTGCAAAAAATCCAGAGTTTGAAGTGATTGATGTGCTGCATCAGGGCGAGTGGGTTTCAATTGTAACTAGAAGGAAGTAAATATATGTATCATTTTTTTATAAAGCCAGAGCAGGTAGCTGCACACGAGGTAGCAATCATTGGAAGTGATGTAAATCACATCAAAAATGTGCTTAGAATGAAGGTTGGTGAACAGATTTGTGTTAACGATGGCAGTCATGAATATCTTTGCAGCATTGCACAGCTTGATGCAGAAGAAGTGACAGCAAAAATCGAGCAGGTCAGTGAAACTACAAGTGAGCTGCCTTCAAGAATAGTATTGTTTCAGGGATTGCCAAAGGCCGATAAGATGGAGACAATTATTCAAAAGTGTGTGGAGCTTGGCGTGCATGAGATTGTTCCGGTACAGATGAAGCGCTGTGTAGTCAAGCTTGATTGCAAAAAGGAAGAAGCAAAGAGAAAACGCTGGCAGGCGATTTCAGAGAGTGCAGCAAAACAGGCTGGACGCGGACTTATTCCTGATATCCATCCTCTTATGACATATAAAGAGGCGCTTTTGTATGCTTCTGATAAGGAACATATTCTTGTCCCATTTGAGCATGCAGAAAATATGCAGGCAACGCGCGATGCGCTTAGTGCAGTAAAACCGGGCGAGCAGGTAGCAATCTTTATAGGACCAGAGGGCGGCTTTGAGGACGAGGAGATTGCACAGGCAGAAAATTGCGGTGCACAGGCAATTACACTTGGAAGAAGAATTTTGAGGACGGAAACAGCTGGAATGGCAGTGCTTGCCATGCTTGGATACGTATTGGAGGAATAAAAAATGGAAGCATATCTGGATAATTCAGCAACGACCCGTGTGGATGCACAGGTGCAGGAGCTGATGAAAAAATTGATGGATGTCGATTTTGGAAATCCATCATCACGTCATCAAAAGGGTGTTGTGGCAGAGGGATATATCAAGGAAGCAAGACAGAAAATTGCTGCTACTTTAAAGGTTGATCCAAAGGAGCTTATCATTACCTCTGGCGGTACGGAGTCCAACAATATGGCACTTATTGGAACGGCACTTGCTGCAAAGAGAAAGGGAAACCATATCATTACAACAGCAGTCGAGCATCCAAGTGTCAAGGCAACGGCTTCTTTTTTGGAGGAGCAGGGCTTTCGCATCACATTTCTTTCAGTTGACAGCAGAGGACAGATCTCTTTAGAAGATTTAAAGGAAGCACTTACACCTGATACCATTCTTGTATCAATCATGTATGTAAATAATGAGATTGGAACAATTCAGCCTGTAGAGGAAGCTGCAAAGCTGGTTCATGCGACTGTTCCAGGTGCTGTATTTCATGTGGATGCCATTCAGGCATATGGCAAGGTGATGATTCGTCCAAAGCAGCAGGGAATTGATCTTTTGTCTGTCAGCTCACATAAATTCCATGGTCCAAAGGGAGCAGGCTTTTTATATTGCAGCAGCAAGGTTAATCTTCATCCAATCATATTTGGAGGCGGTCAGCAGTCTGGTATGCGTTCAGGAACTGAAAATGTACCTGGTGCAGCAGGTATGGGACTGGCAGCGCAGCTTGCCTACCAGAACTTTGAGCAGAAGAAAGCACATTTAAATGAGCTTCGCCGCTATTTTTTGGAGGGCATTCATAAGCTGGATGACGTTTCAATAAACGGTTGGGATGAGACGGCAGATGGTGAGGAATGTATAGAAAGACGAGCACCGCATATTGTAAGCGTAAGCTTCACAGGTGTAAGAAGCGAGGTGCTTTTAAATGCACTCAGCGACCGCGGCATTTATGTGTCATCTGGAAGTGCATGCTCATCTAACCATCCGGCACTTTCAAGTACTCTGCAGGCAATTGGGCTAGATAAAAAGCTTATTGAGGGAACGCTTCGTTTTTCCTTCTGTGAGAATACGACAAAGGAAGAGCTTGATCAGGCACTGAAGGCATTGCAGGAACTTCTTCCGATGCTTCGCCGCTACACAAGACGATAGAATGATACCAGGGTATCATTTCACATAAACATTAGATAGAATTGTGAGGAACAACATGAAATATCATGCATTTTTGATAAAGTATGCCGAGATTGGCATTAAGGGAAAAAACCGTTATTTGTTTGAGGATGCGCTTGTAAAGCATATCCGTCTTGCAATGGAGCGTGTTGAGGGTGAGTTTGAAGTAAAGAAGGAGTCTGGACGTATTTACGTGCAGGCACTTAGCGATTATGATTATGATGAGGCAGTAGATGCGTTAAAGCATGTATTTGGAATCGTGTGGATCTGTCCTGTTGTACAGCTTAAAGATGAAGGATATGATAAATTGGCAGAGCAGGTTGTGGAATATATGGGAAATGTATATCCGCAGGGTGATTATACATTTAAGGTACACAGCCGCCGTGCAAGAAAGAATTATCCAAAGGATTCTCAGCAATTAAATGCAGATCTTGGCGAGGCTATCTTAAACGCATACGAAAACGCGCGTGTAGATGTTCACAATCCGCAGGTTTTATTGTCTGTTGAGGTTCGTGACACTTGCATCAACGTATATTCTGTATCTATTCCGGGTGCAGGCGGAATGCCTGTTGGAACAGCTGGAAAGGCAATGCTTTTGTTGTCAGGCGGAATTGATTCACCAGTTGCAGGCTATATGATTGCAAAAAGAGGCGTTACGATTGAGGCTGTTTATTTCCATGCACCGCCGTATACTAGTGAGCGTGCAAAGCAAAAGGTTGTAGATCTGGCAAAGCTTGTGTCTAAATATGCAACACCGATCAAGCTTCATGTCATCAATTTTACTGATATTCAGCTTTATATTTACGATGCCTGCCCGCATGACGAGCTTACTATTATCATGCGCCGTTATATGATGCGTATCGCTGAGCGCATTGCCATAAAAGATGGATGCCATGGCTTAATTACTGGAGAGAGCATTGGTCAGGTAGCATCACAGACTATGCAAAGTTTAATGTCAACAAATGAGGTGTGCACACTTCCTGTATATCGTCCGGTAATCGGTTTTGACAAGCAGGAGATTGTTGATGTAGCAGAAAAGATTGATACCTTTGAAACATCTATTCAGCCGTATGAGGACTGCTGTACAATTTTTGTTGCAAAGCATCCTGTTACAAAGCCAAATGTAAAGGTAATCAGAAATTCCGAAAAGAAGCTTGAGGAAAAGATTGATGCGATGGTAGAAGAGGCAGTTAATAGCGCAGAGATTATCTGGTGTAAGGCTTAAAAAAAATAGGGCATCACGAATGTGATGCCCCGATTGGTCAGATAAAACGATCTCTGAAAGTTAAGTTAAAAAAATTACTGGATGATGTATGGTTCCAGAACCTTCATAACAGTATCAAGATTCTTTTCTTCATGAATGTTTAAATCGATTGGCTTGGAAAGATCCAGAGAAAAGATACCCATAATGGACTTTGCGTCGATAACGTATCTTCCGGAAACCAGGTCAAAATCAGAATCAAACTTGGTCAGGTCATTTACAAAAGACTTAACCTTATCGATAGAATTTAAAGAAATTTTTACTGTAACCATGATAATACCCTCCTGCGAATATGATGTTTGTGAGTTTTTATGTTTGCTTCTTGCGGAATTATCTGTTCTTTAATTTTAGATATACCGAAAAAACGAACATTCATCTTTAAGTTTATAGTACTTGTTTTGAGTAGAAAAGTCAAGGGAAAGTTAGAGAAAGGAAAATGAAAACATGGGAAGACGGGCAGCATTTCACACATTAGGCTGCAAGGTTAATGCATATGAAACGGAAGCAATGGAGGAGCTTTTGCAGACGGCAGGCTACGATATTGTTCCATTTACAGAGCAGGCAGATGTTTATGTTGTTAATACCTGCTCAGTTACAAATATGGCGGAGCGAAAATCAAGACAGATGCTGCACCGCGCAAAAAAATTAAATCCAGAGGCTGTTGTGGTGGCGACAGGCTGCTATGTGCAGGTAAGTGAAGAAGAAGCCAGAGCAGATGCTGCTGTTGATCTTGTTCTTGGAAATAATCAGAAGCGTCAGATTGTTACGGCACTAGATGCTTATTTTGAAGGAAGAACATTTGATGATGTGCTGGCAGATGTAGAGAAGGAGCAGTATGAGGAGCTTGAAGTCAGCACAGTATTAGAGCACACAAGAGCATTTGTAAAGGTTCAGGATGGATGTAATCAGTTCTGCAGTTACTGTATTATTCCATATGCCAGAGGACGTGTGCGAAGCCGTCGTATGGAAAACGTTATAGCTGAGATTAAAAGACTTGCAGAAGCCGGTATCCAGGAGGTTGTGCTGACTGGTATTCATCTAAGCTCTTATGGAAGGGAAATTGATGGGGAAAGTCATTTAATCGAGCTTATTGAAGCCATTCATCCAATTGATGGCATAAGCAGAATACGTCTTGGTTCACTTGAACCGCGTATTATTACAGAGGAATTTGTCGGCCGCTTAAAAAAGCTGCATAAAGTATGTCCTCATTTTCATTTGTCTCTGCAAAGCGGATGTGAGGAAACATTAAAGCGTATGAATAGACATTACACGCCAGAAGAATACTATGAAAAGTGTAAACTTCTTCGAGCTGCTTTTGAAAATCCAGCAATCACAACAGATGTGATTGTAGGATTTCCGGGAGAGACGGATGAAGAATTTGATAAGACACGTCAGTTTCTTGAGAAAGTGCATTTTTATGAGATGCATATTTTCCGCTATTCCAGAAGAAAAGGAACAAGAGCTGACAAGATGGAAAATCAGATCCCAGAAGAGACAAAGGCACAGCGAAGCGGTATACTTTCGTCACTTGAGTCACAGATGACAAAAGAGTTTAGAACAAAGTGGACAGGAGCGTGCGTCAAAGTTTTATTGGAGGAGCGTCAGGAAATTAATGGTGTCTCCTACATGGTCGGCCATACGCCAGAGTACATAAAATGTGCGGTAGAGACGGATGCGCCAGACAATACGATCATCGACGCAATAATCGAAGGTGAATTGACTGCGGATGTGATGAAGGCAAGACAGGGGTGAATGACAGTTCAGGGGACGCCTGAACTGGCAAAAAAAATACTTGCCGAATTAGACGAAATGTATTACAATATTATTGTTTAGCAGGTTTTGGACTGTAGGAAGGGCGTGAATCAATGGCAGATTTAAAAAATACTCAATTTATTGACATCAACCAGACGAAGCGAATTTCTGTATCAGAAGTAATTCTGAGAGTATATCAGGCGCTCGTAGAGAGGGGATACAATCCGGTCAACCAGATTGTCGGATATATTATGTCCGGTGATCCGACCTATATCACAAGCCACAATAATGCCAGAAGCCTCATCATGAAGGTTGAGCGAGATGAAATTCTCGAAGAACTGATGAGAAACTACGTAGAAACATGCATTGAAAGAAAAGGCAGAGAGAAAAAGTGAGATTATTAGGACTCGACTATGGTTCCAAGACAGTGGGAGTGGCGGTTACTGATCCGTTGGGTTACACTGCTCAGCCGTTAGAAACCATTACAAGAAAAGAGGAGAATAAATTGCGGCGTACACTTGCGCGCATTGAACAGCTGGTAGGAGAATACCAGATCGAAAAGATCGTTTTGGGTTATCCAGTCAATATGGACGGATCAGCAGGAGAGCGTGCAGAGCTTGCGCTTGCGTTTAAAGCAATGCTAGAGCGTAGAACCAAACTTGAGGTGATTATGCAGGATGAGAGGCTGACAACAGTGGCAGCTGATGAAATTCTGCAGGAGTGCGGTATGCCTAGGGAAAAACGAAAAACCGTGATCGATCAGGTAGCAGCAGGGCTTATTTTGCAGGACTTTATGGAAAACACAAAGAAGGGCAGTAAACTTGCTGATAGCGAATCGGACACAGAAGAAAAAAATAATAATAAAAACCTGGAAGTTATGAATAGCACAGCAGACTAGGAAAAAGAAAAGACTGGAGAAGGCGAATGGAAGATAAGATCATTTTGACAGCAGATGATGGAACAGATGTAACGTTTTATGTGATTGAGGAAACAAGACTCGGTGCAAGCAATTATCTGCTGGTGGCAGATTCGGATGATGAGGATGCAGAGTGTCTGATTTTAAAGGACACATCACGTGATGAGGATCCGGAGGCCGTGTATGAGCTCGTTGAAGATGAGACCGAGCTTGACGCTGTTTCGAAAGTATTTGAAGAACTCCTTTCTGATGAGGATATTACCATTGAGTGATGCACAGAAAATGTAAGTGCGCTATGGTAATAAAGTGAATGAAGACTCCAATCAGTTAATTGGATGAAACATTGGACAGAGAAGTTACGACAGAAAAAAGAGCTGTTTCATAAATGAACAGGAAAAAGGAGGTAAGATTTGAGTACAGTTGAAACAAGTGTCAAGGTCATACCATTAGGAGGTCTTGAGCAAATCGGAATGAATATGACGGTGTTTGAGTATGGAGAAAGCATCATCGTTGTAGACTGCGGTATGTCATTCCCGGGGGATGAGATGCTCGGTATTGATATGGTCATTCCAGATATCACGTATCTAAAACAAAACATTCACAAGGTAAAGGGCGTATTTATTACGCATGGTCATGAGGATCATATCGGTGCATTGCCGTTTTTCTTTAAAGAAATCAATGTTCCGCTTTACGGAACAAAGCTGACTCTTGGAATTATCGAGGGAAAGCTTGAGGAGCACGGCATTACAAAGAGTGTAAAGAGAAAGGTAGTAAAGTATGGCCAGACAATCTCAGCAGGTGATTTTAAAGTAGAGTTTATCCGCACAAATCACAGTATTGTTGATGCAGCAGCACTTGCCATTACTTCTCCGGCAGGAACCATTATTCATACTGGAGACTTTAAGATCGACTATACACCTGTATTTGGTGATATGGCAGACTTACAGCGCTTTGCAGAGCTTGGAAAGAAGGGCGTACTGGCACTTCTTTGCGATAGTACTAATGCACTGCGACCGGGCTTTACAGCGTCTGAGCGTACAGTTGGCCATACATTCGATACAATTTTCTCTGAGCACAGAAACCAGAGAATCATCGTTGCAACATTCGCATCTAATGTAGACCGTGTGCAGCAGATCATCAATACTGCCTACAAATATGACCGCAAGGTTGTTGTAGAAGGACGAAGCATGGTTAACATCATTGGAAAGGCAAGCGAGCTTGGCTATATTAATATTCCAGAGGGCACTTTAATTGATATTGAGCTGCTTCGCAATTACCCACCGGAGAAGACCGTTATTATCACAACAGGAAGCCAGGGCGAGTCTATGGCAGCACTGTCTCGTATGGCAGCAGCCATTCACAGAAAGGTCAGCATCTGCCCAGGTGATCTTGTCGTATTTTCCTCAAATCCGATTCCTGGAAATGAGAAATCTGTATCAAAGGTAATCAATGAATTATGCGTTTTAGGCGCAGAGGTTATTTATCAGGATACGCACGTATCTGGTCACGCATGTCAGGAAGAGATCAAGCTGATGTACTCACTTGTTCGCCCGAAGTATTCAATTCCTGTTCATGGTGAGTTCCGCCATAGAAAGGCACAGGCTGAGATAGCAGAATCTCTTGGAATTCCGAAGGATAATATCTTTATGATTCAGTCCGGCGATGTGCTTGAGTTAAGTGAAGAAAGTGCACTTGTTACCGGACAGGTAACGCACGGCGGTATTCTTGTGGATGGACTTGGTGTTGGTGACGTTGGAAACATAGTTCTTCGTGATCGTCAGAATTTGTCTCAGGATGGTATTATTATTGTTGTTCTGACATTGGAGCGTTACACCAACAACCTGCTTGCAGGTCCAGACATTGTATCAAGAGGATTTGTTTATATCCGTGAGTCTGAGAATCTGATGATTGAGGCACAGCAGGTCGTAGAGGATGCTGTATTTGATTGTCTTGATCACAAGATTTCTGATTGGTCAAAGATCAAAAATGAGATTCGCGACAGCTTAAGCAACTACCTGTGGAAGAAGATGAAGCGCAGTCCGATGATTCTTCCGATCATCATGGAAGTGGAGTAAGTGAATGTTTGATTTTGAGCGGGCAACCGATTATATTCGCTCCCTGGAATTACCAGGGAGCGCTCTGAGTGAAGAAATTCAAAAAGATGCGCTGGCAGGAGACGTGCCGATTATTCGGCCGGAGACTGCCAGTTTTCTGCTGTTTTTAATTAGTTTGAAAAAGCCGCTTTCTATTCTTGAAGTTGGGACAGCAGTGGGCTATTCGGCGATTCGCATGAGCGAGGTGATGCCAGCTGGTGCAACGATTACAACGATTGAGAAATATCCGCCGCGAATTGAGGAGGCAAAAAGAAATTTTGCAAGAGCACCGCGAGGCTGCGATATCACGCTTCTTGAGGGAGATGCAGCTGATATATTAAAGACGCTGGACAAACCGTATGACCTGATTTTTATGGATGCGGCGAAGGGACAGTATATTCATTTCCTTCCGGACGTACTAAGACTTTTAGCTCCGGACGGACTTTTATTTTCAGATAATGTACTTCAGGACGGAGATGTTTTGGAGTCAAGATTCGCGGTGACGAGACGCAACCGCACGATTCACAGCAGAATGCGAGAATACCTGACGATGCTGACACATACGCCAGAGCTTACCACATCGGTTATTCCGATTGGAGACGGCGTCTCACTGACAATGAAGAAAAACACGGAGGAAATGTAATATGGCAGCGAGAAAAAAGCCAGAGCTTTTGATCCCGGCAAGCAGTCTTGACGTATTAAAGACTGCCGTTACCTATGGAGCAGATGCAGTGTATATCGGCGGTGAGGCATTTGGTCTTAGGGCAAAGGCAAAAAATTTCAGCAAAGAGGATATGGCAGAGGGAATCGTCTTTGCGCATGCACATGGTGTAAAGGTTTATGTGACAGCTAATATTTTAGCTCATAATGATGACCTTGACGGTGTGCGCACTTATTTTCGCGAATTAAAGACTATTGGACCAGATGCACTTATCATTTCTGATCCGGGCGTTTTTATGATTGCAAAGAGTGAGCTTCCAGAAATGGAGCTTCATATCAGTACCCAGGCTAACAATTGCAATTATGGAACATTTAATTTCTGGCATCAGCTTGGCGCAAAGCGTGTCGTTTCCGCAAGAGAGCTTTCACTTTATGAATTAAAGCAGATTCGTGCGCATATCTCAGACGATCTTGAGATCGAGACGTTTGTTCATGGCGCAATGTGTATTTCTTACTCAGGACGCTGTCTTTTAAGCAACTATATGGTAGGACGCGATGCCAATCAGGGTGCATGCACACATCCGTGCCGCTGGAAATATTCCATCGTAGAGGAGACACGTCCGGGTGAATATTATCCTGTTTACGAGAATGAGAGAGGAACATACATCTTTAATTCAAAGGATCTTTGCATGATCGAACACATTCCGGATTTGGCAGAAAGCGGTATCGACAGCTTAAAGGTAGAGGGACGCATGAAGACAGCTCTTTATGTGGCAACTGTAGCGCGCACTTATCGAAAAGCACTTGACGATTATTTTGAGGATCCGAAAAAATATGAAGCAAACATGGAATGGTACAAGGAAGAAATTGGAAAGTGCACATACCGTGAGTTCACAACAGGATTTTTCTATGGAAAGCCTTCTAGTGATGCGCAGATTTACAACAGCAATACCTATGTTAAGAATTACACATATCTGGGAACAGTAGAGTCTATTGACGAGAATGGACGAAGTGTATTTGAACAGAAGAATAAATTTACTGTTGGCGAGACGATTGAGCGCATGAAGCCAGACGGAACTAATGTTTCTCTTAAGGTAATCGGAATTTTTGATGAGGATGGAAATGCGCAGGAGAGCGCACCTCATCCAAAGCAGATGCTTCATGTTGTATTTGATGGCGAGACAGAGCCGCAGGATATTCTGCGAAGACAAGAGCCAGACGAAAAACAGTGATGGAAGGGCATAAAAATGGATATAACGAAAATACCGCAGTATGAGCTGCTTGAACATCATTATGTCAGGGAGCTTGAAAGTGAGGGATATCTGATGCGCCACAAAAAGACAGGCGCACGTGTCTTTATACTGGAAAATGATGACAACAATAAAGTATTTAACATTGCATTTAGAACTGTTCCGACAGATAGCACAGGTGTGGCTCATATTATTGAGCACACTGTGCTTTGCGGATCTGACCGCTACCCGGTCAAGGATCCGTTTGTTGAGCTGGCAAAGGGATCTTTAAATACATTTTTAAATGCAATGACATATTCAGATAAGACAATGTATCCTCTTGCAAGCACAAATGATAAGGATTTCTTTAATTTGATGTCTGTCTATATGGACGGTGTCTTTCATCCAAATATCACAAAAGAGAGAAAGATTTTCGAGCAGGAGGGCTGGCACTATGAGATGGACAGTCCGGATGGTGAGCTGACATACAACGGTGTTGTGTATAATGAGATGAAGGGCGCCTTCTCAAGTGCAGACGAGATTCTTGGCCGTCAGGTGAAGGCTGCACTTTATCCTGACACGACATATGCATATGAGTCAGGCGGAGATCCAGAATTTATCACAGATCTGACATATGAGTCATATCTGGAGTTTTATCATACTTATTATCATCCTTCAAACAGCTATATTTATTTGTATGGTGATCTTGATATGGAAAAAGCACTCAATTGGATGGATCATGAGTACTTAAGTCATTACGAGAAAAAAGAGATTGACTCAG
Source organism: Anthropogastromicrobium aceti (assembly GCF_020687335.1). Classification (NCBI taxonomy): domain Bacteria; kingdom Bacillati; phylum Bacillota; class Clostridia; order Lachnospirales; family Lachnospiraceae; genus Anthropogastromicrobium; species Anthropogastromicrobium aceti. Next base: position 150,902 of record NZ_JAJEQN010000003.1, on the reverse strand, counting down.
CAGTTACACTTCAAAAGCCGTTCAACAAGATGAAGGAGATTTCGCTGTGTTATGCAGCTTCTGAGGATGACGATGAGGGTACTTATTTTACATGGTCAAAGGTTGTGTCAAATGCACTTGATCTTGAAAAGTATCTTGCATTTCAGGTTTTAGAGTATGTTCTTCTTGATGCACCTGGTGCGCCTCTTAAACAGGCACTTCTTGATGCTGGAATCGGTGTAGATATTTATGGAGGCTTCGAGGATGGTATTTTGCAGCCATCATTTGAGGTTACTACAAAAGGTGCCAGACAAGAGCAAAGAGAAGTCTTTGTGGAGACAATTGAGGCAACGTTAAGAAAGCTTGCAGAGGAAGGCTTACAGAAGCGTTCACTTCTTGCTGGTTTAAACAGCTTACAGTTTCGCTTAAAAGAAGGCGATTTTGGCCGTTGGCCGAAAGGTCTTATGTATGGACTGGATCTTTTTGACAGCTGGCTTTATGATGACAATGCTGCATTTTTGCTTTTAGAGACGCAGGATGCGATGGATGAACTCTACAAAAAGGCAGAGGGAAGCTATTTTGAGCAGCTGATAAAAGAGTGTCTGATTGACAATTCATTTGGTGTTGTGGCAATGGCTGTGCCAAAGGTTGGTCTTGATGCTGAAAATGAAGAAAAGACAGCAGAGAAGCTTCGTGTTTATAAAGATTCTCTCTCAAAAGAAGAGATTGAAGAAATTGTGCGTCACACAAAGGAGTTAAAGGAATATCAGGAAACTCCAAGCACGAAAGAAGAACTTGAGACTATTCCTATGCTGACACGCGCAGATATTAAGCGTGATGTGCTGCCGCTTTATAATGAAGAGCGAAGCATGGATGGAGTGAAGGTATTATTTCACGAGATGTCAACAAAAAAGATCGGCTATTTGGAGCTTGTATTTGATGCTGATTTTGCAGATCTTTCAGAGCTTCCATATCTGTCTTTATTAAAACAGATTTTAGGTGTTGTAGCAGCAGGAGAATACAGCTATACAGAGCTGATGGATGAGGTTAATATTCATACGGGTGGCATTGATCCGGGCTTTGTTGTGCTGCAGCCAGAGACAGGAAGACCAACTGTGCGTTTCTCCTTCCGCATAAAGGCATTTTATCATGAGCTTGAGACAGCAGTTAACCTTACAGCTAAGATGATGTATCAGTCTGATCTTGCAAATGAGAAGCGTCTGTTAGAGATAATCGGTGAGACGCGTTCACAGCTGTATGAGCGCCTAAAGAGTGCTGGACATAATACGTCAATCAAGAGGGCATCCTCCTATCACAGTGAGTCAGGCTACTTAAATGAGATTATGACGGGTATTTCGTTCTATGAATTTTTAAATGATTTGTATGATCACTTCGAAGAACGAAAGGGTATGATAATTGAGAAGCTGCGCGCTGTCAGCCATCAACTGTTTAATAAAAGAGCGCTTCTTGTCAGCTTTACCGCAGATAAGGAAGGCTATGATGTTTTAGAAAAGGCAATGGATACGCTTATCAGGCAGATGCCAGATGAGCCTTTTGTAAAGGCAGATTGGAATATGCCGCTTGAAAAGAAAAATGAGGGCATATGCTGTGCATCACAGATTCAATTTGTGGGAAGAACAGGCAATTATAAGGATGCCGGGCTGCCATTTAGAGGATCACTTCTTGTGCTGCAAAACATCTTAAATTATGATTATCTTTGGATACGTCTGCGCGTCAAGGGCGGTGCTTATGGCTGTATGTCCGGTTTTGGACGTGATGGTGACTGTTATATGGTATCTTATCTTGATCCTAAGCTTGCCGAAACAAATGAAGTATATGATAAGCTTCCAGAATATCTTGAGCAGTTTGATCAGGATGAGAGAAGTATGGACCGATATGTTATAGGTGCAATTAGTGAGATGGACATTCCGAAAAATCCAGCAGCGCTTGGTGTGCGTGGTCTTACTGCGTATTTAAGTGGAATCACAAGAGAGCAGCTTCAAAAGGAGCGAGATGAAGTGATTGATACAGATGCCAAGGAAATTCGTGCACTTGTGCCGTATGCGAAAGCGGTACTTTCTAATAATTGCCTTTGCGTAGTTGGAAATGAAAACAAGATAAAAGAAAACAGCTCACTTTTTACAACGGTACGATCATTGTAGTTTGCTACACTGGAAAGGAAATAAAATATGGAAAAACAGAAAAAATCAGGCTTTATTGCACTGGTCGGACGTCCAAACGTGGGAAAGTCCACGTTGATGAATCATCTGATTGGACAAAAGATTGCGATCACATCAAGAAAGCCTCAGACAACGAGAAATCAGATCCGCACCGTCTATACAGATGAGCGCGGTCAGGCCGTTTTTCTGGATACGCCGGGCATCCATAAGGCACAGAATCGTCTGGGCACATATATGGTAGAGGTTGCGCAGAAAACATTTTCACAGGCTGACATTGTCATGTGGCTTGTTGAGCCGACCACCTTTATCGGAAGAGGCGAACAGGAGATTGCAAAGAAGCTTCGCCAGCTCAAGTGTCCTGTCTTTTTGATCGTCAACAAGACTGATACAGTAAAGAAGGAAGCAGTGGCAGAGTGCATCAAGGCATACCGTCAAATTGCAGACTTTAATGAGGTGGTAGCCGTTTCTGCACTTAGAAGTGTCAATACAGATACACTGCTTGATACTGTATTTCGTTATCTGCCGTATGGCCCAATGTATTATGATGAGGATACTGTCACTGATCAGCCAATGCGTCAGATTGCAGCAGAGATGATTCGAGAGAAGGCACTTAGACGTCTTCAGGAAGAAATTCCGCACGGCATTGCAGTTACAATCGAGCAGATGAAAGAGCGCCCGGATGGCTCTGTGATGGATATCGAAGCATCCATTATATGTGAGCGTGAGTCTCATAAGGGAATCATTATCGGCAAGGGCGGCTCGATGCTAAAAGCAATCGGAAGTGATGCACGTCGTGACATCGAAGACATGCTTGAGATGAAGGTTAATTTAAAGCTGTTTGTCAAGGTGCGTAAGGACTGGCGCGACAGCGACCTTTACATGAAGAACTTTGGATATCACGAGGACGAGAAGTAAGCTTATAGAAAGGAAAACAAATGGATACCGTAACAGTGAACGGAATGGTTCTGTCTGCCATGCCAATAGGTGAATATGACAGGCGAATTGTGCTTTTGACAACAGATCTTGGGCGAATCAGCGCATTTGTGCGTGGGGCAAGACGGCCAAATAGTTCGCTGTTAGCTGCGGCACGTCCATTTTCCATGGGTATATTTACACTGCATGCCGGACGAGATTCGTACACAGTACAGGCTGCTTCAATAAAGGAGTATTTTGAGGCAGTCAGTTCTGACGTGACTAAGATGGCATATGGCTGCTATTTCCTTGAGGCAGCAGGTTTTGCCTCAGAGGAAAATGATGATGGAAGAGAATTGCTGAATCTTCTTTATTTCTCATTAAAGGCATTGGAGAATCAGGCTATTCCAGATGAGCTTGTGCGTCTTGTTTATGAGCTTCGTCTGTTTTTAGTGATGGGTGTTTATCCGCAGGTATTTGAGTGCAGTGTATGTAAAAGCAAACTCACAAAAGGCTGGCTGTCTGTCGAGCGGGGAAATTGTGTCTGTGAAGAATGTGCAAAAAGAAAAAATGAGGCACATACATCGGCGCGTCTTTATCTGGATGAATCAGCTATGTATACGCTTCAGTATATTCTGACGGCTCCAATCGGCAGACTTTACACATTCTGTCTTGAAGAGCCAGTTAAGCGTACACTTTATGATCTGACAGTGAAATGGCGCAGACGATACTTTTCAAGAGAGTTTAAATCATTGCAGGTTCTTGAGGAGATGGTGCACTTTATGGGCACTTTGTAAGCCATTTTGCCTGCTTTTTATGTGATTAGAGCAGATTGCTGACACATTTGTAAAGAAATGTTAAAGAAATAGGAAGATTTTATACTTGAAATATTCGCCAAGATACCATAGAATGTATAAAAGATAAGTCTCTGCCGAAAAGAGGCAGTAATGAGAGGAAAGAAAAGTATGAGAAACAGGATGATACGGATAAAAATAGCCAGTCTTATGGCAGGGCTTGTGGCGGCGGTCAGTTTAGAAGGCTGTGGATTGTTTACGAAGTCATATGACTTCACAGAAGCCGAAAACAGCATTTACGTGGAAGACAATGCTACAATCCGTGCTGCCATGATTTCTGACTTTGATAAGGATTACTACAGTATCGACGAGCTTGCAGGTGTGGCACAGCAGGAGGCGCTGTCTTTCAACAAAAATGTGTATGACTGCTCCTATTATAGCTATGATCAGATGACAAAGGAAGAAAAAGAAAGTATTCTTCTTCCAGTGTGCTACGAAAAGGCAGTAGTGAAGGACAAAAAAGCAAGCGTCGTATTTACGTATGCAAATGGTGATACCTATACAGGCTTTAATTCTGCTGAGATTCAAAATGCCGGTGGAAGCAAGCTTTACACATCACAGCTTGGCAGCAGTACCATGGCACTTAGCGGCGATTTTGTCACAAGCGATGGTCAAAAGCATATCAGCAGTGAAGATTTGATGAAAAAGACAGATTATTGTCTTGTGTACGCAGATTACCCTGTAACTGTATTTGGTGAGCATGATATTGCATATGTTTCCCCCAATGTTACAGTTCTGGCATCAAACTGTGCCCAGATCACTGGCAATGACGGTGGGTATATCATTTTCAAGTAGTCACAGTGAGCAAAGCGCAATCTTTCGTTTTGCGAACAGTAACTTTATAAAACATTTTTGGAGGAAGAACGATTATGGAAAAGACATTAGAGAAAATTGTAGCTCTTGCAAAGTCCAGAGGCTTTGTATATCCAGGATCTGAGATTTACGGCGGTCTGGCAAATACATGGGATTATGGTAATCTCGGTGTTGAACTTAAGAATAATGTAAAAAAGGCATGGTGGCAGAAGTTTGTTACTGGCAATCCTTATAATGTAGGTGTAGACTGTGCAATCCTGATGAACCCACAGACATGGGTAGCTTCAGGTCATCTGGGCGGTTTCTCTGATCCGTTAATGGACTGTAAGTGCTGCCATGAGCGTTTCCGTGCTGATAAGCTGATTGAGGATTACTATGCTGAGCAGGGACAGGAGCCGGAAAAGCCAATTGACGGCTGGACAACACAGGAGATGAAGGAGTTCATCGATGAGAAGAATATTTGCTGTCCGACATGCGGAAAGCATGATTTCACTGATATTCGTCAGTTTAATTTGATGTTTAAGACATTCCAGGGTGTTACTGAGGATGCAAAGAATACCGTATATCTTCGTCCGGAGACTGCACAAGGTATCTTCGTAAACTTCAAAAATGTACAGAGAACATCACGTAAGAAGCTTCCATTTGGTATTGGCCAGATCGGAAAGTCCTTCCGTAACGAGATTACACCAGGAAACTTTACATTCCGTACAAGAGAGTTCGAGCAGATGGAGTTAGAGTTCTTCTGTGAGCCAGGTACTGATCTTGAGTGGTTCCAGTATTGGCGCCAGTACTGCATCGACTGGTTAAAGAGCCTTGGCATCAAGGAAGACGAGATGCGTGCAAGAGATCATTCTCCTGAGGAGCTGTGCTTCTATTCTAAGAGAACAACTGATATCGAGTTCTTATTCCCGTTTGGATGGGGTGAGCTTTGGGGTATCGCAGACCGTACCGATTACGATTTAACTCAGCATCAGAACACATCTGGTGAGGATATGACCTACTTTGATGATGAGAAGAAGGAGCGTTACATTCCATATGTTATCGAGCCATCTCTTGGAGCTGACCGTGTAACACTGGCATTCCTTTGTGCAGCATATGACGAGGAAGAGTTAGAGGGCGGCGATGTTCGTACTGTTCTTCATTTCCATCCGGCACTGGCACCAGTAAAGATCGGTGTGCTTCCGCTTTCTAAGAAGCTCAATGATGGTGCTATGAAGGTATATGAGCAGCTTATCAAAAAGTACAACTGTGAGTTTGATGACCGCGGTGCAATTGGAAAGCGTTACAGAAGACAGGATGAGATCGGAACACCGTTCTGCATCACCTATGACTTTGATTCTGAGACTGATGGTTGCGTAACTGTTCGTGATCGTGATACCATGAAGCAGGAGCGTGTTGCTATTGCAGATCTTAAGGCATATTTCGAAGAAAAGTTTGATTTCTAAATAGTTTTGCAACTAAACCCAAAGGCGGGTACCGGAGAAATCCGGCCTGTCTTTGGGCTTTTTTTATATGTGCAATATGAACGGAAGAGAAAGAAAAAAATCGGAACTTTGCCACTTTACCATAGCGCATTGTATAAATACACAAAAACACGCTAAAAAATTTATTTTATTTTTAAAAAACACATATTGACGTAATTTAATTCATGTAGTACCATATACATGTCGGTTTTCAAAGCCGGTAACAAAAATCCACCCGATCGACATCAGTGCATTTGACATCTCTAGGTTTCGGGTGGGCAGGTAGAGTAGAGTGAAAATCAGCATTCACTCCGATGTCCGAAAAATAGAGTTGGATATTGTAAGAGGTCGCTCCAGAGCGGCAGATTGAGAGGTCATAATGTCTTACGTAGATGAAGTGCTGCAGAAGGTTGCAGAGAAGAATCCAGGCGAGAAAGAGTTTCAGCAGGCAGTTAAGGAAGTTCTTGATTCCCTTCGTCCGGTAATTGAGGCAAATGAGGAGCAGTACCGCAAAGATGCTTTGCTTGAAAGAATGACAGAGCCAGAGCGTATTATTACATTCCGTGTACCGTGGGTAGATGACAACGGACAGGCTCATGTAAATAGAGGTTTCCGTGTACAGTTTAACAGTGCAATCGGACCGTACAAGGGTGGACTTCGTCTTCACCCATCTGTAAATCTTGGTATTATCAAGTTCCTTGGTTTTGAGCAGACCTTTAAGAACTCACTGACAGGACTTCCAATCGGAGGCGGCAAGGGTGGTTCTGATTTTGACCCGAAGGGCAAGTCAGACCGTGAAATTATGAAATTCTGCCAGAGCTTTATGACAGAGCTGTATCGTCACATTGGCGCAGATACAGATGTACCGGCTGGTGACATTGGTGTAGGCGGAAGAGAGATTGGCTATCTGTATGGACAGTATAAGAGACTGACTGGTCTGTACGAGGGCGTTTTAACTGGTAAGGGTCTGACATACGGTGGTTCTCTTGCAAGAACAGAGGCTACTGGTTATGGTCTTGTATATATGGTTCGCGAGATGCTGTTAAATGCAGGTATGACCATGGAAGGAAAGACAGTTGCTGTTTCCGGTTCAGGAAATGTTGCAATTTACACAACTGAGAAGGCTCAGCAGTATGGCATGAAGGTTGTTACATTAAGTGATTCTAACGGTTGGATTTATGATCCAAACGGCATTGATCTTGACCTTGTAAAGCAGATCAAGGAAGTTCGCCGCGGAAGAATCAAAGAGTACGCAGAAGCAAAACCGGGTGTTGAGTATCATGAAGGCAAGGGTGTATGGAGTGTTAAGTGTGATATCGCACTTCCATGCGCAACTCAGAATGAGTTAGACCTTGAGGATGCAAAGCAGTTAAAGGCAAATGGATGCTTCCTTGTAGCAGAGGGTGCAAACATGCCATCCACCAGAGAGGCAACAGACTTCTTCTTAGAGAGTGGAATGATGTTCATGCCAGGAAAGGCTGCAAACGCAGGCGGTGTTGCAACATCTGCACTTGAAATGAGCCAGAATAGCGAGAGACTTTCTTGGACATTCGAGGAAGTAGACGAGAAGCTGCACAACATCATGATCAATATCTTCAAGAAGGTAGACGAAGCAGCAAAGAAATACGGCTACGAAGGAAACTATGTAATGGGTGCAAACATCGCAGGTTTCGAGAAGGTCGTAGAAGCTATGAACGCACAGGGTATTGTATAATCCTCTCAACATAATAAATATATTAATAAGAGCCGGGCAGTGCTGCCCGGCTCTTATTGTTCCCAAAATTTTCACAATTTTTTTCCCCAAATGTATTGACAATACGTCCCGATAGTGCTATTTTATAATCGTTAGCACTCAGGGATGATGAGTGCTAATAGAAACAAAGGAAAAGGAAGTGAGCTTGTGGAACTAGATGACAGAAAATGGAAGATTTTTACAGCAATCATTAAAAATTATCTGGAGACTGGTGAACCGGTAGGCTCACGGACGATTTCTAAGTACACGGACTTAAACTTAAGTTCAGCCACGATTAGAAATGAGATGGCAGATCTTGAGGAAATGGGGCTTATCATTCAGCCACATACATCTGCCGGACGAATCCCGTCGGATAAGGGCTATCGCCTGTATGTGGATCATCTGATGAAGACACGTGAAAAGGAAAACAATGAGCTTCAGGAAGTTGTAGTCAAGAGAGTAGACCGGCTTGAGCTTTTGCTAAAGCAGATGGTTAAGGTTCTTGCAGCAAATACCAATTATGCGACGATGATTACAGGACCGCAGGTTGGTACAAATAAGCTTAAGTTTTTACAGCTTTCACGAATGGAGGAAGGAAAGCTTTTAGCTGTTATCGTAGTCGAAGGAAATCTTGTAAAGAACACGATTTTAAATATCGAAAGCGACATCAGCGAGGAAGAGCTTCTTAAATTAAATGTCCTCATTAACAGCGCCTTGAATGGGTTGACGATAGACCAGATTAATCTGGGAATCATCACACAGCTAAAGGAGCAGGCAGGAGATTACAGCTGTGTTGTAGGAAGTGTGCTTGAGGCGGTCGCAGAGGCGATCAAACATGAATCGGCACCGGTAATTTATACAAGCGGTGCAAATAATATATTCCGTTACCCAGAACTTTCGGATGAGAAAAATGCACAGCGTCTGATTTCCACATTTGAGGAAAAGGAAGAGCTTGCAAAGCTGCTTGAGGATAATTTAGATAAGAACTCGGAGAGCGGTTCACAGAGCAATTCGGGCATTCAGGTTTATATCGGTGAGGAGAACGGCATGCAGGACATGAAAGACTGCAGCGTAGTAACCGCAAGATATGATTTGGGTGATGGCGTTCAGGGAACTCTTGGTGTGGTAGGACCAAAGCGTATGGATTACGAAAAGGTTGTAGGCACATTGAAGAATTTAAGAGATCAGCTGGATGCAATTTATAAAAAAAATGAACCTTAGGTCAGGCCTGAGGAAAGATCCTGAAAAACAGGAGATAGAAAGGCGGATGTATCGTGACAGACATGGAAAAAGAAACAGTTACTGATGAGATTCTTGAAGAGACCGAGCAGGAGGCTGCTGAAGATATGAGTCAGGAGCAGACAGATGCACAGGCTGCCGAGAATCAGCCGGATGACAAGGATGTGCAGACAGATGATAAGAAGCGCTTCTTTGGCAAGAAAAAAGATAAGAAAGATAAGCAGATCGAAGATCTGACAGCGCAGCTTGATGATTTGAGAAAACGTAATCTTGCAGAGTTTGAGAATTTCCGCAAGAGAACTGAAAAAGAAAAATCAACCATGTTCGACATGGGAGCAAAGTCAGTTGTAGAGAAGCTTCTTCCAATTATAGATAACTTCGAGCGTGGATTCGCAGGTCTTAGCGAGGAGCAGATGAGCGATCCATTTGTAAGCGGTATGGATATGGTTTACAAGCAGCTTGTAAAAGCACTTGCAGATATGGGTGTTGAGCCTATTGAAGCAGTTGGCAAGCCATTTGATCCAAACCTGCACAACGCTGTGATGCATGTTGAGGATGAGAACCTTGGCGAAAACACAGTTGCTCAGGAGTTCCAGAAAGGCTATTTATATCATGGAAGTGTTGTAAGACATTCTATGGTACAGGTTGCAAATTAAAGTTAGCATATTAGACGCAGCAAAAGCTGCATATTTGATAAAGAAAGATTTGATTACAAAACATTAAAAGATCAATCTAGGAGGAAATTAGATTATGGGAAAGATTATTGGTATTGACTTAGGTACTACAAACTCTTGTGTAGCAGTTATGGAAGGTGGAAAGCCAGTTGTTATCACAAATACAGAGGGTGTTCGTACAACACCATCCGTTGTTGCATTTACAAAGACTGGTGAGCGTCTTGTAGGTGAGCCGGCAAAGCGTCAGGCTGTTACAAATGCAGACCATACTATTTCTTCTATTAAGAGACATATGGGTACTGATTATAAAGTAACAATTGATGATAAGAGATATACTCCTCAGGAGATCTCCGCAATGATCCTTCAGAAGTTAAAGGCAGATGCAGAGGCTTATCTGGGTGAGAAGGTAACTGAGGCAGTCATCACTGTTCCGGCATATTTCAACGATGCACAGCGTCAGGCAACAAAGGATGCTGGTAAGATTGCAGGTCTTGATGTAAAGCGTATCATCAACGAGCCTACAGCAGCAGCTTTAGCATATGGTCTTGATAACGAGCATGAGCAGAAGATCATGGTATACGACCTTGGTGGTGGTACATTCGATGTTTCTATCATTGAGATTGGTGATGGCGTTATCGAAGTATTAGCAACTGCTGGTGACAACCACTTAGGTGGAGATGACTTTGATAACAAGGTTACTCAGTGGATGTTAGACGAGTTCAAGAAGACTGAGGGTGTTGATCTGTCTAACGATAAGATGGCACTTCAGAGATTAAAGGAAGCAGCAGAGAAGGCAAAGAAAGAGCTGTCTACCGCTACTACCACAAATATCAACCTTCCGTTCATCACCGCTACTGCTGAGGGACCGAAGCACTTAGATATGACACTGACAAGAGCAAAATTCGATGAGCTGACTGCAGATCTGATCGCTCGTACTGAGAGACCAGTAAGAGAGGCTCTTGAGGGTGCTGGACTGACAGCAGCAGAGCTTGATAAGGTTCTTCTTGTAGGTGGTTCAACACGTATGATTTCCGCACAGGATAAGGTTCGTGCACTGACTGGTAAGGAGCCGTCTAAGACACTGAACCCAGATGAGTGTGTAGCAATCGGTGCTTCCATTCAGGGTGGTAAGTTAGCAGGTGATTCAGGTGCAGGTGATATCCTTCTGCTTGATGTTACTCCGTTAACTCTTTCAATCGAGACTATGGGTGGTGTTGCTACTCATCTGATCGAGAGAAATACTACAATCCCGACAAAGAAGAGCCAGATCTTCTCTACCGCAGCTGATAATCAGACAGCAGTAGATATCAACGTTGTACAGGGTGAGAGACAGTTTGCACGTGACAACAAGTCCTTAGGACAGTTCCGTCTGGACGGTATCGCACCAGCAAGAAGAGGTGTTCCGCAGATCGAAGTTACTTTCGATATCGATGCAAACGGTATTGTAAATGTATCTGCTAAGGATCTTGGAACTGGTAAGGAGCAGCACATCACCATCACTGCAGGCTCCAACATGTCTGATTCTGATATCGAGAAGGCTGTTAAGGAAGCAGCTGAGTTCGAGGCACAGGATAAGGCTCGTAAGGAAGGCGTAGATGCTCGTAATGAGGCAGATTCCTTCGTATTCCAGACTGAGAATGCAATGAAGGAAGTTGGCGATAAGCTGGATCCGACCTTAAAGGGTCAGGTAGAGAGCGACCTTCAGGCACTGAAGGATCTGGTAGCTTCTACCGATATCAACAACGTAACACCAGATCAGACTGAGCAGTTAAAGGCAAAGACTGAGACATTAAAGAACAGTGCACAGCAGCTGTTCTCCAAGATGTATGAGCAGGCACAGGCAGCTCAGGGTGGCGCACAGGCAGGCCCAGACATGAACGCAGGTGCAGGTTCCTCATCTTCTTCTGACGATGTTGTTGATGGAGACTACAAGGAAGTTTAATAAAAAAACGCTTAATTAGAAAGTTTGAAAAAAATATCAACTGTGGGTTGAAATAATTAAGAAGTTTTAGTAAGATAAAAAATGGCATTGCTCTTGGGGACTTCTCCAGGAGTTTTGCCATGTTAAGAGTAAGAAAAGTATTGGTAGCCCTTTTGGCCGAAGCGGCTTTGAGCGGTTGCCCAGATGGGAGTATTTATGGCAGAGAAGAGAGATTACTACGAAGTCCTTGGTGTAGCGAAGGACGCTGATGATGCCGCCATAAAAAAGGCATACAGAGAGATTGCCAAGAAGTATCATCCGGATATTAACCCGAGCGCAGAAGCTGCAGAAATTTTTAAGGAGGCCTCAGAGGCTTACAGTGTATTAAGTGATAAGGAAAAGCGTGCACAGTATGATCAGTTTGGTCATGCAGCATTTGATGGCAGCGGCGGAGGCTACGGCGGTGGTTTTAGTGGCTTTAGCGGCGATATGGGAGACATCTTTGGAGATATCTTTGGAGATTTATTTGGCGGCGGACGAAGCAGAAGAAATGACGGTCCTATGAAGGGCGCAAATCTTCGAACAGCAGTACGCATTACTTTTGATGAGTCTGTAAAGGGCTGTGAGAAGGAGCTTAAGTTAAATCTTAAGGATCCTTGTCAAACTTGTCATGGCTCAGGTGCAAAGCCAGGAACTTCTCCTATTACTTGTCCGAAATGTCAGGGACGCGGCCAGATTACAATCACACAGCAGTCAATGTTTGGTATGGTTCGTAACGTTCAGGTCTGCCCGGATTGTCATGGAAGCGGTAAGATCATAAAGGACAAGTGTACGGATTGTCGTGGTACCGGATATCAGACAAAGTTAAAGACCATTCAGGTTACGATTCCAGCTGGTATTGACAATGGTCAGAGTATTCGCATCCGCGGAAAGGGTGAGCCTGGTATTAACGGCGGCGAGTGGGGTGATCTTCTTGTTGAGGTTGCAGTATCACAGCATCCGATCTTTAGACGTCAGGACTACGATATTTTCTCAACAGTGCCAGTATCTTTTGTACAGGCTGCGCTTGGTGCAACGATTAGAATTGATACAATTGACGGTCAGGTGGAGTATGAGCTTAAAGCAGGAACTCAGACTGATACGCAGGTACGTTTAAGAGGCAAGGGTGTTCCGAGTCTTCGCAACAAAAATGTACGTGGTGATCATTATGTTACTTTTGTAGTACAGGTACCAACCAGTATGACAAAGGAGCAAAAAGAGGCACTGCAGGCATTTGGTGAGGCGATGAATGGCAAGACGACTGCCAATACAACGACAACTAAGAAAAAGCATCCAATCAAAGATTTCTTTGAAAAAGATAAGGATAAATAAATAGTTTTTAGCAGGGAGAGCTGCTGCAAAATGGATGTCATCATCCGTGGAGCGGCAGCTCTTTTTGGGCTATTGTCTTTTAATAGCAGAAGGGAGAAGCGTGGACATGATAACAATACGAAAAGCCAAGCTGACTGATCTTGATCGCATGATGGAAATTTATGCTAGGGCAAAGCGATTTATGGATAGTACTGGAAACACAACGCAGTGGGAGATTGGTTATCCAACACGAAAAATGATACAGGATGATATTGAAAATGGATACAGCTTTGTCTGCATGGGAGAGGATAACATTCCCCATGCAGCATTTAAGTTCTTTGTGGGAGAAGATCCAACGTATCGCGTGATCGAGCAGGGCAGCTGGAAAAATGACAATACATACGGAACAATTCATCGTGTTGCAAGTGACGGTACAATCAAGGGAGTATTTTCACAGATAGTTTCCTTTTGCGAAGTGATTTGCCCAGAGCTTCGCGCCGATACCCATAAGGATAACAATGTCATGCAGCATTTGTTTGAAAAGAATGGATTTGAGCGCTGTGGTGTTATATATGTAGAGAATGGAACACCGCGATTTGCTTATCAGCGCTGTGCGCGATAAAATAACGTGGCATTAAAGTTACGGGAGGCAAAGAAGAAAATGACAAAAATACTACTGGTAGAGGACGATGGCCAAATCGCTGCGTATCTAGGTGAACTGCTTCGCGCAGAGGGTTTTGATACGCAAATTGCAGGCTCTAAAAAAGAGGCGGGCGAATGTCTTTTGGCACAAGCTTTTGATCTGGTGCTCCTTGATGTAAGTCTGCCGGATGGAAATGGCTTTTCTATCTGTGCAGAAATAAAAAAAGAATACGAGATTCCGGTGATCTTTCTGACTGCATCAGGTGATGAGTACAGCGTAGTCGCAGGCCTTGATATGGGTGCAGATGACTACATAGCTAAACCGTTTCGCCCTCGTGAGCTGATCTCAAGAATCCGCTCAGTTCTTCGCCGCTGCAAAAAAGAACAGCGCATTTTAAGCTGTGGCGATCTTAGGGTCAATGTGTCATCAGCAACAGTGACAAAAGGCGAAAAAGAGCTGTTCTTATCAGCACTTGAGTATCGTCTGCTGCTTCTTTTACTGCAGAATAAAGGTCAGATTTTGACGAGAAATCAGCTACTTGAGGAGATATGGGATGCATCTGGCGAATATGTAAATGACAATACGCTGTCTGTGTATATGAAGCGTCTGCGTGAGAAGATTGAGGAAAATCCACAAAGTCCACGCCTGCTTCATACGATTCGAGGTATTGGATATCGCATGGAAGATCGGGCAGAGCAATAAAAAGGGGAAAAATTATATGAGACCAGAATACCATAAATTAATCATGGCAGACAGTATGCTTGCAGCCGCCGCACTTATCGTTTTCATTGTGTGGGGTTGGCAGGCTGCTGTCTGCATTCTTTTTTCAGCACTTGTGTTGTCGAGTGTGTTTGTATCAGAGATTCGCAGGCGTGAGGCGCAGGCATCTAGTCTGTCAGACGAGATCGACCGTATTCTTTATGGGGAAGAACACTGGAATCTGGACGAATACAGCGAGGGAGAGCTTGCCATTTTGCAGGATAAAGTACGAAAACTTGTCATAAGACTGCGTGAGCAGGCAGATCAGCTTCAAAAAGAAAAGAATTTTCAGGCAGAGATGATGGCTGATATTTCTCATCAATTAAAAACACCGCTTACTGCAATGCGTCTGATGATCAGCAGCATTAGAAAGCTTGAGGGAAGCGGAGAGGACGAAGTGCGCCAGCGTGCAAGACGTCTTACCGAGATGCAGCAGCTTGTAGATCGTGTAGATTCGCTTGTTGTAGTGCTTCTTAAGATGGCAAAGCTTGATTCAGGAACTGCTATTCTTCAGAAGGAGAAGATTTTTATTAAGGAGCTTATTTTACATAGTGCAGAGCCGCTTGCGATTTCCATGGACTTGCATGGTGTGAAGCTTTGTCTGAATGGAAATGACACAGACAGCTTTTTTGGTGATTTTGGCTGGAGTGCAGAGGCAATTACTAATATCTTGAAAAATGGCATCGAGCATATGGAAAACGGTGGCAATCTTTATGTTAGCTGGTCTGAAAAGTCTGTATACAGCGAAATTGAGATTGAGGATGAGGGAAACGGCATAAGCGATGAGGAACTGCCACATATTTTTGAGCGATTTTACAGAGGGAAAACGGCGCGCCACAGCGGATTTGGAATTGGTATGGCAATGGCACAGAGTATCTTTGCAAAACAAAATGGAACAATTAAGGCGCAAAACAGAGAGGAGGGCGGCGCAAAATTTGTCATTCATGTGCGCAAGTGAGGCGTTGCCTCCCGGGAGGTTATGAAAAGCCCATCGGCGTAATGGTTTCGTCGACGTCTCTTTTCCGCGGGCACCTGTTACCATATTTATTATTGTATATTATTTTGAAAGTCCCGCTACAACGTTCCGTCTCGTGAAAGCCATTCGCCTCAGGGCTTTGCCATGAAGTATTGGCTTGCCTTGCAAACTGCAATAGTGACAAAATTGTCACCGAAAAGTAAGTGAGTTGTCACTTACAGCGTGTACCATAATAATTGAAAACGAAAGATCATAAGATCAGGAGGGATGAGAATGGAAATTTTGCGGGCATCACATTTGTGTAAGACATATGGAAAGGGCGAGAATGAAGTAAGAGCGCTCGATGATGTCTCTTTTTCAATCGAAAAGGGAGAGTTTGTTGCAATTGTTGGTACATCTGGTTCTGGAAAGTCTACGCTGATGCACATATTAGGCGGAGTGGATCGTCCAGACAGCGGAAGTGTGTACATGGACGGACAGGATATATATAAGCAAAATGATGAGCAGCTGGCAATTTTTCGCCGCAGGCAGGTGGGACTGATTTATCAGTTTTATAACTTAATTCCTGTGCTTGATGCTGTTGAAAATATGACACTTCCGGCGCTTCTTGACGGTCGAAAGGTGGAAAAATCGCGCATCAATCAGATGATAAATGATCTTGGCTTAAAAGGGCGTGAGCATCATCTTCCAAATCAGCTATCTGGTGGTCAGCAGCAGCGTGTTTCAATTGGACGGGCGTTAATCAATTCGCCAACTGTGATTTTAGCCGATGAGCCGACTGGAAATCTTGATTCGAAGAACAGTCAGGAAATCATGAATCTTCTTCGATTGTCGAATGAAAAATATCATCAGACCTTGATTATTATCACGCACGACGAGGAGATTGCAAACCAGGCGAAGCACTTAATCCGCATCGAGGATGGGCGGATTTGCAGAGATGAGGTGATCCGCTGATGAAGATTTTATTTTTGTATACAAAGAGGATGTTAGCAGCGAATAAGGCGAGAACGGCAGTCACATTTGCGGGAATTGTTTTGTCATTTGCATTGCTGACAGCAGTACTTACGGGAACCTCAAGTCTGTTTCATTTTTTCAGCGAATATATGAAAATGCGCGATGGCGATTATTATGGCGTGATTTATAATTGTGACGAAGAAGATGAGGCGCGCTTGGCACAGTCTGGGGAAGTGATGCAGATCTGTCGCATGGGCATTGTCGGCGTTGCCGAGAAGAATTTTGGTATTGAACATGAAGTTTCGCTGTCGAATAGAGTTTATGTGGCGATCGGAAGCGTAAATGCAGACTTTTTTGCTACGATGGGCGTAAGGTTGATTGAAGGGCGTTTGCCGGAAAATGACAGCGAAGTCATTATCCCACAAATGATGACAACAGCTGGAAAAGAATTTCATATTGGAGATACAATCACCTGGCAGATTGGCGAGCGTATTGGGTCAGATGGCAGAGTCATACAGCATCAGGAACAAAGAATCGAGGATCGAAGCAGTGCGGATTTTTGCGAGGAAGAGACGATACAGGTAGAACAGACAAAGACCTATACGATTGTCGGAGTTAGCACAAATCCCGGTTATCAAAAGTTTGCGGAGCCTTGTTATCTTGTGCTGACAACAGGGGTGCAGACAACGATTTCTGATATTTATTTAAAAACGAAAAGCATTGATGATACCAGCGACTTTATTGCAAAAAATTTTGGCGATCACCAGTCAAAGATCAATGAGACGCTTTTGCGTTATTTTGGGCAAGGTGTCTCCGATATCCGCTATATGTTATTTGGTATGTGTGCAGTGTTAATGGTGGTGGTTGCGATTGCGAGCATTGCACTGATTTATAATTCGTTTTCGATATCTCTGACTGAGCGAACACGTCAGTTTGGGCTGTTTAAATCTATTGGTGCTACGCGCTTTCAGGTTATCGTGAGTGTCTTTCTGGAAGCGGGCTTTCTGGCAGTATCAGCGATTCCGGCAGGATTGCTAATTGGCTGTGTTGGTGTAAGCTGTGTATTTCGGCTTTTAAAGAACAGTTTTGATGCGATGATCAATTCAAATGGAGTCGCATATGTGGGAAGCATTTCGATGACCTTTTATACGCAAGTCTGGTATCTTGTGGTTGCAGCTGTGACAGGGCTCATCACCATTTTGATCTCTGCGATGGTGCCAGCCATGCGTGCTGGACGGATTTCTCCGATCGAGGCGATTCGCCAGACAAATGATATTAAGGATCATAAGTTTGCAAGGAATATACGTGGACGCGGTATCTTAGGAATGGTGTTTGGCGTGGGCGGTCTGATTGCACACCGCAATGCAAAGCGCAATAAAAAATCATACCGTGCGATTAGTTTTTCTCTGGCGATCTGTCTGTTTTTGTTTCTTGGTGGAAGCGGATTTATCTACTACATGCGTCTGAGTATGAAGGGACTGAATGTTCCGTATTATTATAATTATCATATTCAGTTTAACAGTATTTATAATGATACATTTGATCAAGAATATCTCACACAGGAATTTCGAGAGAAGCTTGTTGGTCAGCTAAGAACGTCATCGAGTATTATAGAGGCGGTCTATATTCGCAAGGCCAATTTGCATATTGTGGTGGATGAGAGTAATTTGACAAATGTAGGAAAACTTGCTGTAGGGGAATATATTGTGGATGGTCAGATGCATTATCGCGATCAAATTTATTTTGTGGAAGACACACAATATGAGGCTTATTTAAAACAGCTCGGACTAAATCCAGAGGAATATTTGAGGTCTGAAAATCCAAAGCTTTTGATTTTAAATGCCGTAAAGGGCGCAGCTGATTTTGATGATGGACGAAGACGGTTTTATGAGGGATCTATGTTTCAGGATAGCAGCAAGCTGACTGAAATCTCAATCATGGAACAAAAGAAGATTGGAGATGCCTCATATGCTTATCCAGATCCTGAGGATCCAAGCATGATGATTTATTTGGTGGGAGATGGCAGGACTGCACAGTCAGACGATGATTTTAAAAAGTTTAAGGTTCCAGTGGAAGAGTCCATGGAAAAGCTTTCCTTTGAAATCGGAGAGACTGTAAAAGCAGAGGATTATCCATACTGGGCATGGGCAGGAGACTGGGGCTTTGTGCTGCCGCTTAGCGCCTATAATGAAGACCTGTTTATTACGCCGAATATTCAGGACTATGCGTATTTGAAAACAATTGATTCCGAGCGCGCATTAGAACTAATGTTAGAATTGAGAAATGAGTACGATGAATCATTTGATATTGGAATGCCGCCGCAAACTGATCAGTATGAAGCAAATATGATGCGCATTCTCAATGTGTGCTTGATGTGTTTTCTGATTCTAATTGTTCTTATTTCGCTGGCGAATATTGCCAATACAATCACGACAGCAGTGCGGCTTCGCACGAGGGAATATGCGATGATAAAAGCAGCAGGCTGCAGCAAGCACACATTTTTAAGAATGATTTTTGCGGAGAATTTAAGCTATACGCTTCGAGGCTTTGTGATAGGAGGGCTGATGGGCGCTCTGGCAAACTATAAGTCATATTCCTATTTGAAGTATTCTATCTACACAAATAAAATCATCCCAATTGGGCTGTATGCAGTCGGCGCCGCGGCATTTATACTTGTAATGATTTTTTCCACGGTGTATACGTGGCAAAAAGTAAGGAAAGGAAATATTTGCGAAGAGCTGCGGCAGGAGACAGTGTAGGGGAGTTGAAATCTCAGAAAGGAGATTTATGAAAAAACAAGCATTTGGAATTAGTATAGTATCAGTTGTAATCATAGGGATAGGAAGTCTGCTGTCAAGCTGTGATTTTCGGATGTCGGTAAAAGACCGTACTGGTGAGACACAAGAGTATACGGCTGAAAGCGCGGCCGCTGAAAATACACTGCCATTGGAGGTTGTGAAATATCAGTAGCTGGATATCAATCAGATTGGAAAAGTGCTGTATGATATGTCAGAAGAGCAGGTAGAGGACTATTTGCGGAACCAAGGGAAGGATCCGTACTTCTATTTGGGTGTTAGTACAAATGGCGAAGGCTTTTATTCGATCAATAGCGAATTGGGCGATTATTATACAACCGTATTAAGTACATTCTCAGATGACAGAACACTGGATTCCTATTTCTCAGCTGTCGACATTGGTGACACTTCTATTGATGCAATCGGGGCACAAATCGAGCAGTGCTTAAAAGATGCGGGCTTTTTGATTGCTTTTTGCGAAAAGTATGCGTTATGTGCAGAGGGATTAAATCAGCTGCAAAAGGATCTTTACGACGAAGAGGAATTTAAACTATATGCACCTGGTGCCGAAGTGGATGAAAATGGAATGCAGACGGGCGAGTTAAATAGCTGGGGAGAAGCTGATGAAGCCTATCTATTTTATTATTATATGGCGTATCATAATACTTATGTAGCTTCTGTTTCGGGAAGAAATCGAATTCAGATTGTATATAGTCCATCAAAGCATCAAGTTGTTTATGGAAATGGCAATCTGTGTCCAATTCTTACACAGGAGGTTGTTTCATCAAAAGAGGTGTACAGTCTTGATGAAAATGAGGCGATTGCGCTGGCAAAAAAAGCGTTGAGAGAGGCTGGAATAAAAGATGCCAGATTTGTGTCGGCAAAGCCTGTATATGTGAATAATTTTGGCGATATTTCGTTTGAGGATCAGACAATGACATTGATACCAGCGTGGAGAGTGGAATATACCGTTGAAAAGAATGGAAAAACTATCCGAAATTGGCTTCATTTGAATGCGGAAACGGGGGAAGTCTATGACAATACAATCAAATTATAGGCAAACAAATTACAAGCAGACGCGACGAAAGAATCTAAGAGGTCTTTTAAAAAGCGAAACATTCCGCTGCTTTTGTTCTTGGCATTTTTTACTAACGGTGTTTGGCGTCGTATGTGTGTGCATGTTAGGAATCTTCCAGACGCTTACGCAAGCGGTAAAGAATCAGCAGGTACGCGAACTTTTCAGCAGTGTGCAGGCAATTGAGCAAAGTCTGGTATTTGATCAGTATAAGTCATTGCTAGTTGCTGTATTGGCAGGACTTTATAGTTATACGTTTGCAAGAGATTATAATTATCACAATATAAGAAATTTGTTGGTACGTGTCTCGTATAAGGACTATGTCACTACAAAAGTGCTTGTAAACATTGGAGGAACAATTGCGTCTGTAATCATAGGTTTTTTGCTGACCAGTTTTTTGACGATTCCGGTTATGCCGCTTGAATCTAGCGCAGATATTTCATATAATTCGGATGCATTTCGCATACTAATGACAAATCCAAGCGGTGCAGTTTTGTACCTTGTTTTGCTTGGAACGAATTTTGGTCTTGCAGCCGCTGCGCTTACGACAGCAGGGATGGCGCTCTCTGTTTGGAGTCCGAATAGTTATGTTGCGATCGGCGGTTCCGTGCTTCTCTTTTATTTTCTGTATTCGGTTTCGTTATTGCTGCCAGACCGAGTTTCTTTTGAGTGGATTAGTTCTGGATTGCAAAGTCTTCCATCGGAAAATCCAATATGGGTAGCGGTATATCATCTTGGCTTTTTGCTCATATGCAATGTTTTTTCGGGACTATTTTTTTATTATGCCGTGAGAAAGAGGTATCAAAATGGAGATTTATAGAATTGCATGTTTGGTCGCAAAAAGCAATTTTATGCGCTGGAAAAAAGATGGCAGAATTTTGCTTACGTTTCTTTTAATGATTGTGTTAATGATACGCTATTTCAGCGGATTAAGCAGTTTTGGAATTAAGTATCATACAAAGATTACGCCATTTCTATTGTCCGTGGTATTTGCTGATTGCGATATCACGAATGGACTGCTAAAAATATTAGTTTGCTTTGGATGGGTTTGCTTGCTATGTGATGTTCCGGTACGTGATCCATTTTTGACCTATATCGTTCTTCGATCCGGCAGAAAGGGCTGGTGGCTGGGAGAAAATATTTACATTTGTGCATCAGCCTTTGGTTACACCGTCTTTTTATCGGTAATTCCAGCGTTGATTCTACTTCCGAGCGTAAGCTTACATGAGTTTTGGGGAAGTACCATTACGCAAATTCTAAAGTCAGATGAATATCAGGTTCTTTATCTGGGAAATCTAGTGCTTCCGCGAAGAGTAATTTCCATCATTTATCCGTATGGCGCACAGATATTGGGCTTTCTGGCGGTATGGCTGCAATTTTGGTTTCTTGGAATGGTGATGTACAGCATCAACTTTTGCTGTAAGAGCAATACGTTGGGGATTGCAGCAGCTGTTTTTCTGATATTGCTAGATCCGGTTGTCGTATATTGCGGAGCATCCATGACAACGAAATGGATGTACCGTTTTTCACCGGTGAACTGGAGCAGTATAGAAAACTGGACGATTGTAGGCCAAACACAGCCTGTCAGCATGACATATGCGTATGGAATGTACGCAATCATGATCGGAATTGGGATGTTCTGGACAAGGTGGAGATGCATCAAGGAAGATATTCGAGTCGATGAAAGATTGTAATGAGGTGGGAATCGAGTCACAGTATAGGGGCAGTGTAGAGGTTAGTAAAAAATGGCTTTTTGAGTTTATGCTATGGCTCAATTTAAGTCGCCCTCAAGAGTTAGAACAAGAATCTAACTCTTGAGGGCATATTGAAAAAGTTATTTTGACTTAGATGAACAAAGTCTTTGATTTTACAAAAAATATTCCACTACATACAACTGATTTGTATCTTCATCAAAAAACATAATAAGATGATCTCTGTTGTATTCCTTTCTAAGTAAAGTCGTATGTTTCCATTCGTTCTGTTTTGGACGATCTTCTAATGGTACGTCTATGCTATCCAGCCATTCCTCCATTTTATCAGCTAATTCGCTGTCTAGCTCACCAGCTTCCCAATCGAAGCTTTTTAAAATGATATCTGCACTTTCTTCGTCATATTGGAGAATGTGGTATCGGATACCGTCACCAGTAAAACTGACGCCAGAATTTTTCACATATATTTCAACATCCGTTTCAGGTAAATTTAAGTGCCAGTTTGTATTCATGCAATCGGCATATCTGCGTATTGAAGTAAATCCGATTCCTTCACAGCCACACAAGCCAAAACAAATGATGAGTGCCAGTAGACATAGTTTTAATCGTTTCATTTGGAAAATTCCTTTCTATGAAATTAAAATTGGAAATTGTAGTTCATATTTTTCTTTTAGGCGTTCTTCTTTTTCAATGTCTAAGTCGTAATCTTCCTTTAAAATTTCAGTAAGAGAACCCGTTAAATCGGAAACAGCAATAGTCATGAGAATCCCTTCTTTAAATTAGTTTAACTATAGCATATACTAAATTAGATAGTTTGACAAGAAGTAGTGCCAGGGTCAGTAAAAATAGCTTTTTTAGTGGGTACAATGGATCAATTCGCGCCAGTGGTAAAGAGAAGTGCAGAAAAGTGTTAGAAAAAAAGGTAGAAGAAGCTGATGAAAGCTGGGAAAGCTGAAATGCCATGTTTAAGACTGTAAATTGAATTAATAACTAACCTCGATATTGTGCGAATCCACCGAAGATGCGAGAAATAGCTTAATTTGCATCCTCGACGGATTTTCTGGTCAGTGCCTCTCTTTTTTGCCAAATTGTGTGATCGCCAGCGAAAACACCAGGCAAAAGACAAGAATCGCGCAAGGCAAAAACGGAAATAAAGAAAATGAAGTATCAGAAGCTTCTGCTGTAAAATCGCGCAGCGAGCAGGAAACCAAATAGCCGCTGTAGCAATAAGGGTAAGCAATCCAAAGAGGCGTATTTGCAACCAAAACACCTGGAATGACAAGAAGCAGATTAAGGCCCACCGATAGCAGTGGTTTTTCAAAAAGGACAGTAATGGCCCACATTGTCCCAATACAAGGAAGCATTGTAAGAAAAAGGGAGAAGCACCATTTCAATAAATAAAAAATAGGCAAAGTTTCGGTTACGCCCATTGTCTTAGTTGCAATCAATCCGCCAATGACAAACACAGCAAGAAAGACAACCATTTCCATAAAAAGATAAAAAATTAGTACACAAAATTTGACTGCGGAAAGCGCATAGCGGCTAACAGGCAGCGCAAGCATTTTAAGAATCCCATTATTTCCAGTTTCACGGCTTGCAATCATGACGCAGACGACGATCATGCTAAAGGGCAACAGATAATATGCGTAAACAAGTGCGCTTTGAATGAACATAGCGGACCATGCATTTGTATATTCTGGTGTGAAATAGCTGCTTAAATTTGCAATTCCAGAAGAAACCACAAGCAAAGGGGCAATAAAAATCAGGGGTACGATTTTGGAACGCTTGCATTTCATAAATTCAATTTTGAGCAATTCTGAAAAGCTCATTTTACTTATTTTATTTATTTCACTCATTTCAACATCCTCCTTATTCGTAGTGCGTATAGTTTGCCAGTCCCAAACCGATGGCAAGAAACAGAACGGTTTCTGTGAGAGCAACAAGAGCAATTGATTTGTCAGGTTGGGCGCTCATCGCAACCGCAGGTTTTAACATGACAACAAAAGGATGAAACATCAAAATGGCAAGATCGGAATTTGCCAGTGCCATTCCGCTTAAAAAGCCAGCGACACCGATGCCAAGAGGAATCCACATATTTTCAAAGCGCGAGGAAATCAGCAGCAAGAAAGATAATACCGGCATAGAGGTGATAAACGAATAGGCGGCGAACAGAATAAGTGTCGGCAACTCAAATGTACCCTGCGGCAAATCGGTCATGCCAATTTTTATAAGTGCAAGATTTTGCAAAGTGATTGCAATCAAAAGCAGAATTGTTAGAATCAAAAATTTGTACAGGTACATTTTGGGGACGCTTACAGGCAGCATATATAATTTTTTTACGGCATTTCCTTTAAATTCCATATTGTAAATCATACAGGTGGCAACGATGATGCCAAACATATTTAAAATCAGAAGCGTACCATAAAGCTGGGTCAGTAAAACATCCATCGGGGCAAGCGGCAGAGATAAAAGTGTGTTTTTCCTCACAAAGAAATTGACAAGGGCATAAGCGGCACCTAAAATGCCAACGACAATCAGTACGGGAATCACACCGGTTCGTTTTTCTTTTTGAAGTTCGATTGTAAGAAGACTCATAGCTTTGCCCTCTGCTTTCTGGTGGTATTGTCATTGTCAATCATTGAGAGGAACATTTCTTCTAGATTGTCAGCTGCAAATCCAGCCTGCAAGGCGTTTCGCCGCAGTTCATCTAGGCTGCCTTCAAATAATAGTCGGCCATGATTGAGAATGCCAATGTCATTTGCCATCAACTCAATCTCGGATAACATATGTGATGAGATTAAGACGGTACAATCATAAAGCGTGGGCAGAGATTTTACGAGATTGCGAATTTCATGGATACCGGATGGGTCAAGACCATTGGTCGGCTCATCTAAAATCAGAATAGGCGGTCGGCCAAGCAAAGCACCAGCAAGACCAAGACGCTGCTTCATACCAAGTGAATATTTTTTTGCCAGTCGGTCACCAAATTCAGTTAGACCAACTAATTCTAAAGCCTCGTCCACAGTACTTTTCGGCAGTTTTAAAATTCTACGAATAATATCAAGATTTTCTCGTCCTGTCAGATTGGAATAAAACGAAGGCGATTCGATAAAGGAACCAATCTCCTTTAAGATTGCAAGGCGATCAGCTGGGAAGTGTTTTCCGTCAATGGTAAAGCTGCCAGCTGTCGGCTTGGTCAGACCCAAAAGCATTTTCATCGTGGTAGATTTTCCAGCCCCATTTGGACCGAGAAAACCATAGATACTGCCTTTGCGGATGTGAAGCGAAACATTGTTGACAGAAGTGAAGTTTTTGTATTTCTTTGTCAACTGTTCGGTGGTGATAATGCAGTCTGTAGTATGATCGGTAGCGCGATCTGTAATATAGTTCATAAGAACATCTCCTCCTGATAGATAAGTGTGGGTTTTTCGATACTTTTATCGTACAACGTGAACCTGACAATAATCTTCTCGCGTCCTTACTTTTACCTTACTTTTTTGAGATATGCCCCTCAGATGAGATTCTCTGTGATATACTATCGCTGGTTGTGGTTGTGGTTGTGGTTGTGGTTGTGGTTGTGGTTGTGGTTGCAGTCATAACTATAATTGTGATTATGATTGTAGCTGTAATGATAGCGATAACGATACATATGGTTGTAGTTGGAGGAAACACGATGGACAATTCATTTTTATACATAAAAACACTTTTGCTTGTGGATGACGAGCCGGATTTGCTGAAAATGCTATCCGATATTTTAAAAGATGCTGGTTTTCAAAAAATTCTTATGGCTGCTACGGGGAAAGAAGCGGTTGCAGAGGCAAAAAAAGGAAAACCGGATCTGATCATTTTGGATGTGATGCTGCCAGATAAAGATGGTTTTTCTTTGATGGAGCAGCTTCGCTCATTTACTGATGTGCCGATCATCTTTTTGACTGCGAAGGATGAGGCAGCGGACAAACTTGCCGGGCTGGGGCTTGGAGCAGATGATTATATTGTAAAACCATTTTTGCCGCAGGAATTGATACTTCGCATTTATGCAGTACTGCGTCGCTCTTATAAGGAAGACAATCCACTGGTTGTGCTGGATGGATGCACGGTAGATTTTGATAGAGCAGAAGTCTACAAAGGAAACGAGATTTTCTTTTTAACGGCAAAGGAACACATGCTGTTAAAAACACTTGCCCGCAATGAAGGAAAAATTATCACCGTTGATGCGCTTTGCGAAGCACTATGGGGCGACAATCCATTTGGCTATGAAAATAGTTTGAATGCCCATGTGCGGCGTGTACGAGAAAAGATCGAAACGGATCCGTCAAATCCCAAGTCATTGATCACAATTAAGGGTTTGGGCTACAAATTGATTATGCGAAAGTGAGGTCAGAGATCATGAAATCATTTGGCGCATATATTTCAAAATATCTGGCATCGTTTGCCGCATTTATTCTACTTCTATTATTTATCAATGTAATAATTTTTGTTGTCGCATTTCATAAAACTGTGACAGAAGATTATGGAGCCGCGTCTCCTCGAACAATGTTGGAGCGAACTGCCGCTTCGGTAACTCATGATGCCTTATCAGAGGAGGCAGCACAAAGATTGCGTGAGCAAAATATTTGGGCGCTGTATCTGACGCCTGATGGCAATTGCTTTTGGGCATTTGACTTGCCTGCTGAGATTCCGCAAAGCTATACGATTCAGGATGTTGCATTATTTTCCAAGGGGTATTTGGCTGATTATCCTGTTTTTGTCTGGAATACGGCCGATGGTCTTTTGGTACTAGGCTATCCGAAAAACAGCTATATGAAGTTAACCAGTAATTATTATTCAATCGCGGCAATTCAGAGACTTCCGCTTTTTCTTATGGGAATGCTGGGAACGGATCTTATATGCTTGTTTATTGCGTATTATTACTCAAGGCGCAAGATCATTCGAAATACGGAACCGATTGTAGCGGCAGTGGAAAAACTATCGGATGGCAAGGCAATTTCCCTTCATGTGGATGGAGAACTGGCTGAAATTGCAGAAAGTGTAAATAAGGCATCAAACATTTTAAGTAAACAAAATGAGGCGAGAGCCAACTGGATTAGCGGTGTTTCTCATGATATTCGCACACCGCTTTCCATGATTATGGGATATGCAGAGCGTATTGCACAGAGCAAAGAGGCTAGTGCATCAATCAAGGAGCAAGCCGAGATTGTGCGAAATCAAAGCGTGAAGATCAAAGAGCTTGTACAGGACTTAAATTTGGTATCGCAGTTAGAATATGAAATGCAGCCGCTTCATCTGGAAGTCATTCGCTTATCAAAGCTTATCCGTTCTTACGCAGCGGAACTACTTAATTCTGGCATTTCAGATACCTATACGATCGAAATTGAAATTGCAGAGAATGCTGAAAATGCAGTTTTGGAAGGGGATGCTCGTTTAATTCTGCGTGCAATCAGTAATCTTGTGCAAAACAGTATCAAGCATAATCCAGATGGCTGCAAAATTTATCTTGCGCTGGAGTGCACAAAAAAATATGCGAAGAATTGTCTTATCCTCTCTGTTACAGACGATGGCATCGGGATCTCACCTGAGAAACGATGCGAGTTAGAAAAAAAGCCACATTATATGGAAAGCACAGACGAGCGTCTGGATTTGCGGCATGGATTAGGACTTTTGATCGTACAGCAAATCGTGAGTGCTCATAAAGGCACGATGCAAATTGTAGACGCAGTGCCACATGGGTGCAAAACGAGTTTGACTTTTGTTTTGTAATTGACCGAAGCGTGCAGATGCGCTATACTGAAACCATGACGAAGCCAATAGGTAGCCTGCTGTTAAGATATGGCTGTAGATTGGAATCATCAACAACGACATCAAATAAGCGAGGAAGAAAATGAGAGTTTTTGATTTCAGTAACCAGACAGAAGAAAAGGTTAATCCGGAGTGTACATATACGACATTTCGTTCTAACGAAGAGATCTCTACACCAGAGCATCCAATTTTTGTTCTAGATAATAAAGAAAAAGAGCATGCGCATCATTCCACTGGATTTTTTACAAATCCGACAAAGAGAACAGCATTTGAATTTAAAGAGGAAAATTCAAAAGAATCCTATACCGCTGATATTTTGAAGGTAGATTCACGTTTTGTCGGACTTGTGCGTTGGCTTGGCGACAACCATATTAATGTGCGTTTGTCAGGAGAAAATACAGCAGAAGGATATGCAGTTTATAAGATTCGCGAGATCGCATTTGGCGGCGGTACAAAGCTTTCAGCAGAGGATGGTTTCTTACAGTTTATGATTGACCGTCTGCTTGCAAGTGATGCACCGGAAGAAGAGGCTGAAGATGAAGATAAAGAAGAGCTTGGCGATGACATGAAGATCACTAGCCTTCAGAGCATTACAGACTTTTTGACATGTGCTGGAAAGACACTTCCAGACAATATTCGTCTGTGGGCGAGACGAAATCTGGCTGTAGCGCGTTCTCACGAGGTTTCCCCAGAGGAGAAGCGTCATGCGCAGCGTGCGCTTTCTATTATGATGAATATCCAGTGGAAGAGCAATTATTTTGAGGCAATTGATCCAGAGTATGCCCGTCAGGTGCTTGACGAAGAACTTTACGGCATGGAGCGCGTAAAGCAAAGAATTATAGAGACTATCATTCAGATTAACCGTACACACACACTTCCGGCATATGGTCTTTTACTTGTCGGACCAGCTGGTACTGGAAAATCTCAGATTGCCTATGCAGTTGCCAGAATCCTGAAGCTGCCGTGGACTACACTCG
This sequence comes from Anthropogastromicrobium aceti, assembly GCF_020687335.1. Taxonomy (NCBI): domain Bacteria; kingdom Bacillati; phylum Bacillota; class Clostridia; order Lachnospirales; family Lachnospiraceae; genus Anthropogastromicrobium; species Anthropogastromicrobium aceti. Next base: position 122,101 of record NZ_JAJEQN010000003.1, on the reverse strand, counting down.
ATATGAGTTCCATCAACGACCCAGAGCAGTTAACTGGAAGCTCACGTATCTACGCAAATGCAAAACCAGGTATTATCATGGAAGCTTTCTCAGCAGCGCGTGAATCAAATCTTGTATTCATCATCAACGAGCTTGACAAAGCAGCATCAAGTAAGGGCAGCGGCAACCCAGCCGATGTACTTTTGACACTTCTTGATAATCTTGGATTTACTGATAACTATATGGAGTGTATGGTTCCGACTGGCGGCGTTTACCCTATTGCAACTGCCAATAATAAGGATCAGATCAGTGCTCCACTTATGTCTCGTTTTGCCGTGATCGACATTCCAGACTACACAAAGGAAGAGAAGATGATTATTTTCACAAAATTCTCCTTGCCTAAGGTGCTGCGTCGCATGGGTCTTCGTGAGGGTGAGTGCATCGTCACACCAGAAGCAGTTGAAGCAGTTGTTGATCTTTACGCACATACAACAGGTATCCGTGATTTAGAGCAGGCAGCAGAGCATATCGCTGCAAATGCACTGTATCGCATCGAGGTCAACAAAGTGGAAAATGTTACTTTCGATGTCGCAATGGTGAAAGAATTGTTTGAATAAATAGTTAAATGTGAAATCTGCATAAAATATTTCCTTTTGGGCAAAGTAGTTTTGAAATGAAAACTATATCCATAACAAGGAGTGATTATGCAGACAGGAACAGCAAGTATACGTTTTGAGAGGCCGCCCCGCATTCTGCAGGCGGCCTCTGTTGTTGGCCCAAAAGAGGCAGAGGGGCCATTTGGTGCACTATTTGATGAAATTGATCCTGACGGAAAGTGTGGACAGGATAATTGGGAACAGGCAGAGAGTGAGCTTCAAAAGCGAGCCGTAAAGAAAGTAATTGAGAAGGCACATCTTTTGCCGAAGCAGATTCGCTATGTATTTGCAGGTGATTTGCTTGGCCAGTGTATCGCAAGCAGTTTTGGAATTAGTGAACTAAACTGCCCGACAATTGGCATGTATGGTGCTTGTTCTACAATGGGGCTTACACTTTCAACGGGTGCTATGTTTGTGAATGCAGGATATGCAGATCATGTACTTTGTGTGACAAGCAGCCATTATGCCTCTGCAGAGAGGCAGTTTCGCTTCCCATCTGATTATGGAAACCAGAGACCACTCAGTGCAGAATGGACTGTAACAGGTTCAGGAGCTGTTGTACTTGAAAGTGTTCAGACACACACTACAACCCAACTCGACATTCCACTTGCCAAAATCACAGGAGTAACGACAGGAAAAATCGTAGACTATGGAATAACAGATTCAATGAATATGGGTGCGGCGATGGCTCCTGCCGCATGTGATACGATTGTGCAGCATTTTGAAGATTTTAAGACAAAACCAAGCGATTACGACAAGATCATTACAGGCGATCTTAGCCAGATAGGTAGTAAACTATTAATTGATTTGCTTCGCGAAAAAAAGATTGATATTTCTGATCGTCATATGGACTGTGGACTGGAAATCTTTAAACGAAAAGAGCAGGATGTTCACGCAGGTGGAAGCGGATGTGGCTGCAGTGCTGTGATATTGGCTGCGTATATCTTGCCTCAGATTCAAAAAAAGATCTGGAAACGTGTGCTTTTTGTTCCAACAGGCGCGCTTTTGTCAAAGATTTCATTTAATGAAGGTGCAAGCATTCCAGGCATTGCACATGCAGTAGTCATCGAAGCGCTTGACTCATTCGATGAACGTTTTGAGAAGAAACAAAAGACTATGTCATTAGCAGAAGGAGGCAAATCATGCAGGAATATCTAATTGCATTTGCAGTCGGTGGCACGATCTGTGCGCTTTCACAGCTTCTGATGGACAAGACAAAGCTGATGCCAGGTCGAATTATGGTTATTCTTGTGGTTACAGGAGTAGTTTTAGGTGCATTCGGCATTTATGAGCCATTTAAAGAGTGGGCAGGAGCAGGGGCAAGTGTGCCGCTTCTTGGTTTTGGCAATACGCTCTGGAAAGGTGTCAAAAAAGCAGTCGATGAGGAAGGATTGCTTGGCATCTTTAAGGGCGGACTGACCGCCAGCTCAGCGGGTATCTGTGCAGCGATTGTATTTGGATATATTGCATCGTTAGTCAGCCATCCAAAACTAAAAAAATAAAATAGAAAGAGATTACCACATCGTATAAAGGTAATCTCTTTTTTATAAGCTTTGAAAATTGACTTGCTTCTATGAAAGAACTCATTTATAATAATGCTATACGATAATATATAAAATATTTGTAGGAAAATATAAATGAGAAGAATATGGTTTTGGTGATGAGAGAGAAATAGAAAGGAGACGATTTGAATACGGAAGTAAAGAATGTAATAATAGCAACAGATGGAAAAGCACAGTATGATACTAGTGCAAAACGTTTGTTGGCGCAGAAAAATATATTGGCACATATATTAGTCAGGACTGTTGATGAGTTTAAGGAGATGAAGCCAGAAGAAGTTGTATCATATATAGAAGGAGAACCAAAGATAGGAACTGTTCCGATAGAGCCTGGAATGACAAATATGATGAAATCTAGTCAATCAGGTCAGAAAATAAAGGAAATGAATACAGAAGACGTTGAGATAAATGAAGGGATGATTCGATTTGATATTATTTTTTATGTACGCATGAAGGATGGAATTTCGCAAATTATTGTAAACATAGAAGCTCAAAAAGCAGAACCTATTGCGTATAAAATAATAAATAGATCAGTTTTTTATGTCAGTCGTCTTATATCATCCCAAAAGGAAAGGGATTTTGTTAAGTCGAATTATGATGATATAAAAAGGGTTTTTAGTATTTGGATTTGCATGAATATGTCAGGTAATACCATGAGTCATATTCATCTTGTAAAAGATGATATGCTGGGAGAGTATAATTGGAAGGGAAATATTAATCTAATAAATATTATATTAATTGGAATAACAAATGAACTTCCAGCGGTTGATAAAAAATACGAGTTACATCGATTAATTAGCACATTGCTGTCTAATCAGTTAAAACCAAATGAAAAATTTGAAATCATTGAAAAAGAATATGGAATTCCACTTACGGAAGATTTAAGAAAGGATGTGAATGTTATGTGTAATCTGAGTCAGGGAATTGTAGACGATACTGAAATGAAGATTGTAATAAATATGTATAAAAATAATTTTACTTTAGAACAGATTTCATTGGCAACGAAAAAAAGTATTGCGGAAATTGAAAGAATAATTAATGAAAATAGTATAGCATTACCACAAAAATAGACGGTAAATCTATGAAAGATTTAACTAGGAGGATATACAATGGCAATGGAAAAATACATGATGGCGCTGGATCAGGGAACAACTAGCTCTCGTTGCATTTTATTTGACCGAAAGGGAAATATCTGCAGTGTTGCTCAAAAGGAATTTGAGCAGCATTATCCAAAGCCAGGCTGGGTAGAGCATGACCCGATGGAAATTTGGGCATCACAGGTGAGTGTATTATCAGAGGCAATGAATAAAATAGCAGCGCTTCCTGAGCAGATTCATGCAATCGGCATTACGAATCAGCGAGAGACTACGATCATTTGGGATAAAAAGACAGGTCGTCCAATTTATCCGGCAATTGTATGGCAGTGCCGCCGTACAAGTGAGCGAATTGATCGTCTAAGAGCAGATGGTATGACGCAAAAGGTTCGTGAAAAAACAGGATTAGTTCCAGATGCTTATTTTTCAGCAACAAAAATTGAATGGATCTTAGATCAGGTGCCAGGAGCCAGAAAGCGTGCACAGGAGGGCGAGCTTCTTTTTGGAACGGTTGATTGCTGGCTTGTATGGAAACTGACAGGCGGCGCTGTACATGCAACAGATTACACAAACGCATCAAGAACAATGTTGTTTAACATTCATACGCTGGAGTGGGATAAGGAACTTTTGGAATACTTTAATATTCCGCAATCTATGCTTCCAAAGGTTCTTCCGAGCAGCTGCATTTACGGAAAAACAGATCCAGAGGTTACAGGTGGTGCTATTCCGATTGCGGGAATTGCGGGAGACCAGCAGGCAGCACTTTTTGGTCAGTGCTGTTTTGAGCCTGGTGATGTGAAAAATACATATGGAACAGGATGCTTTCTTTTGATGAATACAGGTTCAGAGCCGGTAAGCTCTGATCATGGACTTGTCACAACAATCGCAGCAGGTTCGCCGGGTGAAGTGCAGTATGCGCTTGAGGGAAGTGTGTTTGTGGCAGGAGCGACAATTCAATGGCTTCGTGATGAGCTTTGGATGATTCGAAACGCTTCTGAGACAGAAAGCTTATGTCAGTCTGTTGAGGATACGGCAGGTTCTTATCTGGTGCCGGCATTCACAGGACTTGGTGCACCATATTGGAATCAATATGCAAGAGGTACGTTTGTAGGACTGACAAGAGGTGTAAGCCGTGCTCATTTTGTGCGCGCAGCCGTTGAATCACTTGCGTATCAGGTACATGATGTGCTTGAAGCAATGGAGCAGGACAGCGGTTATACAATTGAGATATTAAAGGCAGATGGCGGTGCAAGTGCAAATAATTTCCTTTTGCAGTTTCAGGCAGATATTCTTGATGCACAGGTAGATCGCCCAGGATGTATCGAGACAACAGCACTAGGTGCAGCTTACCTGGCAGGCCTTGCAACAGGATATTGGAAGGATAAAGAGGAGATTCGTGCAAATTGGCAGCTGCAGCGTTCATTTATACCGTCAATAGGAGAGACAAAGCGAAAGCAAAAGCTAAAGGGCTGGAAAAAAGCAATTCGCTGTGCACTTTTCTGGGCAAATGATGAGGAAGAATAAAAAAGAAGGCAGTCCCGATAAGGATTGCCTCTTTTTAGTTTAAAAATTAATTCTGTTCGCTTTGATTTTTCTGATACTCCAGTGCAGCACCGATGAAGCCCTTAAACAGTGGATGTGGGCGATTTGGTCTTGACTTTAATTCTGGATGAGCCTGAGTACCAATAAACCAAGGATGATTTGGAAGCTCGATCATCTCTACAATACGGCCGTCTGGTGAGATACCAGAAAGAGTCATGCCGTGAGCAGTGAGGGCAGCACGGTAATCGTTGTTGACCTCATAACGGTGACGATGACGCTCTGCGATTTTCTCAGTGCCGTAAAGCTGATAAGCCTTTGTGTCCTTTCCTAAGATACATGGATAAGAGCCAAGACGTAATGTTCCACCGATGTCAGTGACACCATTTTGATCTGGCATCAGATGGATAACTGGATGAGCGGTTTGCGGATCAAGCTCAATGCTGTGTGCATCGCGAATGTCAAGAACATGACGGGCAAACTCAACGATTGCCATCTGCATGCCAAGGCACAAGCCAAGGAATGGAATGTTATTTTCACGCGCATAGCGGATAGAGGTAATCATGCCCTCAATACCACGATCACCAAAGCCGCCAGGAACGATAACACCGGATACATCCTTTAATTGTTCAGCTACATTCTCAGTTGTTACCTGCTCAGAATCAACCCATTTGATAGTTACACTTGCATGATGAGCAACACCGCCGTGCTTAAGTGCCTCAACAACACTGATATATGCATCGTGAAGTGCGGTATACTTTCCGACAAGAGCAACGGTTACAGAGCTTGTCGGATTCTTCCATGCATCCACCATAGCTTTCCACTCGTCAAGATCAGGTTTTGGACTATCAAGACCAAGGCATTCGCAGGCAACGTCTGCTAAATGTTCTTCCTCAAGCATAAGCGGAACCTCATATAATACGTCACAGTTCAAATTTTCTAATACGTGGCTGACTGGAACATTACAGAACAGACCGATCTTAGCCTTCATCTGGTCGCCCATTGGGTAATCGCTGCGGCACATGATAACATCTGGCTGAAGTCCCATTCCCTGAAGTTCTTTAACGCTTGCCTGTGTAGGCTTTGTTTTCAGTTCCTGAGAAGCAGACAGATACGGGATCAGGGTAACATGAATCAGCATAGAATTGTTGCGGCCAACCTCATGCTGGAACTGACGGATAGACTCTAAAAATGGCTGACTCTCGATATCACCGACAGTACCGCCAACCTCGATAATGGCAATTTCTGTCTTATCAGTTGTAAAATTGCGGTAGAAACGATCCTTAATTTCATTTGTGATGTGAGGGATTACCTGCACGGTACCGCCGCCGTAATCGCCACGGCGCTCGCGCTGCAGTACGCTCCAGTAAACCTTTCCAGTGGTAACATTGGAATTGCGGGTGAGGCTTTCATCGATAAAGCGCTCATAGTGACCAAGATCAAGATCAGTCTCAGCGCCGTCATCAGTGACAAACACCTCTCCGTGCTGAACCGGGTTCATAGTTCCTGGGTCAATGTTGATATAAGGGTCGAATTTTTGCATGGTAACGGTGTAGCCGCGCGCCTTTAACAGACGGCCAAGTGATGCGGCAGTGATTCCTTTACCAAGTCCGGATACGACGCCTCCGGTGACAAATACGTACTTAACAGGCATAATTACCTCCTTTGAAGAAAAAATAAAAGTGTCAATAGTAAATAATGCATGGATAAATTGGGTGACTATTCAGAACCCTATTCACAAAAACAGAGTTATTATACAACCATTTTTTTTTCTGCGCCACTATTATTTCACAGAAATTTTATTGCAATATTGGATGTTCAATTATATAATAGTTACAGTTTACTTCTCATGTATGTTTCTTAGACTTTGCTAAAGCAGCTTTATAAGGCACGCATGATAGGTACTGAAAATGAAGAAAGGTGAGGAACGAATGGACGACAGGGAAAGAAAACCTGATAACAGGAATAACAAAAAACGAAATTATCAGTTGTATGTAATCTTGGCGATTGTAGCAGCAGTTACTGTTGCACTGATAACGGGACTGGATTCTCTAGTCAAGAAAAGTACGACAAAAAAGGTAACGTATGATGAATTTGTGGAAGCAGTAGAGGAAGGAAAGGTAGATTCAGTAAAGATTTCCAGCGCAAGAGTAACATTTACGCTGACAGATGATCTTCGTATGACCTACTATACGCCATATCTTCCAGATTCAAATTTACTTCCTATGCTGAATGAGGCAGGTGTAGAATATACGGGTACAGAGGATAGCTCAGGCTCAGCTATACTTGAATTTATTTTAATGTACATTTTGCCGTTTGCATTGATCTGGATTCTGATGGGATTTTTTATGCGCCGTATCGGAGGCGGTTCAGGCGGCATGATGGGTATTGGAAAGGCGAACACAGCAACTAATATGAGCCGTGCAACTGGTGTAACATTTGCTGATGTGGCTGGTGAGGATGAAGCAAAGGAGTCATTGACAGAGATTGTTGATTTCTTACACAATCCACAGAAATATGTGCAGATCGGTGCCAAGCTGCCGAAGGGCGCACTTCTTGTAGGTCCTCCAGGAACAGGAAAGACGTTACTTGCAAGAGCCGTTGCAGGCGAGGCGAAGGTTCCGTTCTTCTCATTGTCAGGTTCTGATTTTGTAGAGATGTTTGTCGGTGTTGGTGCATCAAGAGTGCGTGATTTATTTAAGACTGCACAGCAGAATGCACCGTGTATCATTTTTATTGATGAGATCGATGCTATCGGTAAGACAAGAGATACACGCTACGGTGGAAATGATGAGCGTGAGCAGACATTAAATCAGCTGCTCTCTGAGATGGATGGATTTGATGCTTCTAAGGGTGTACTTGTCATGGCAGCGACTAATCGTCCTGAAATTCTTGATAAGGCACTTCTTCGTCCGGGTCGTTTTGACCGACGTGTCATCGTAGATAAGCCTGATCTTAAAGGTCGTATTGCAATCTTAAAGGTTCATGCAAAGGATGTGCGAATGGATGATTCTGTTGATTTAGAGGCAATTGCGCTTGCAACAAGTGGTGCTGTAGGTTCAGATCTTGCTAATATGATCAACGAGGCAGCGATCACTGCAGTAAAAAGAGGAAGTCAGGTGGTATCTCAGAAGGATCTTCTTGAGGCTGTCGAGGTTGTTCTTGTCGGTAAGGAAAAGAAGGACCGCGTCATGAATCAGAAAGAAAGACGTATCGTTTCCTATCATGAGGTTGGCCATGCACTTATCAGTGCACTTCAAAAGGATTCAGAACCTGTACAGAAAATCACAATTGTACCAAGAACAATGGGTGCGCTCGGCTATGTAATGCAGACACCGGCAGAGGAAAAATTCCTAAACTCCAAGGAAGAAATCTTAAACATGGTTGTTATGGCGCTTGGAGGACGTGCCGCAGAGGAACTTGTCTTTAACAGCGTGACAACTGGTGCATCAAATGATATTGAGCAGGCAACTGCCTATGTAAGAAACATGATCACAATGTATGGCATGTCAGAAGAGTTTGGTCTGATGGCACTCGAGACAGTAGAAAACCAGTACTTGGATGGACGCAGAGTGTTAAATTGTGCTGATGCAACGGCCGCTCAAATTGATCAGGTAGTAAAGGAAACGCTTAAGAAATGCTATGAGCAGGCAAAGCAGCTGCTTTCTGAGAATAGAGAGGTCATGGATCATCTGGCAGAGTTCTTAATTAAAGAAGAGACAATTACCGGAAAAGAGTTCATGGAAATCTTCCATAAATATCGTCTGGAGCAGATGGAGCGCCAGGTTGGTATGGATGTATCAGATAACACAAACGAATAAAGAACAAAACATATTGATTTAATCTATTATGGACGCTCATTTATAAAAGAAGCACAATTTTTTTAAAAGTTGAATTTGCTTTGCTTATGAATGGGCGTTTTTTTAAGGAGTACGTATGGATCAAGATGATTTTTTAGCACGAAAAGAGCAGATATTAAATCGCAATTCTGCGAAGAATTTCAGGGAATTTAATATTGAAAATGAATTAAAAAAGTTGCCTGCAAAGCCAGGAGTCTATCTTATGCATGATGCCTCGGACGAGATTATTTATGTCGGAAAGGCGATTAAGCTTTGTAATCGTGTACGCCAGTATTTTCAGCGCAGTAAAAAGCCGTCTTCCAAAATCGAGCAGATGGTTTCTCATGTTTCATATTTCGAATATATTGTAACAGATTCTGAAATGGAGGCATTAATTTTAGAGTGCAATCTGATAAAGAAACATCGTCCGCGCTATAATACGATGCTTATGGATGACAAGGCATACCCGTATATTAGAATTACAGTCGATGAGGATTTTCCAAGAGTCATGCTTGCGCATAAGCAGGTGCGCGATAAGAGTCGTTATTTTGGACCATATCCGAGCGGGCTGGCTGTTAAGGACACACTAGAACTAGTGCATAAGCTCTTTGGCATTCGCACCTGTAATCGTGTGCTGCCGCGCGATCAGGGAAAGGAACGTCCTTGCTTGAATTATCATATCGGTCAGTGTATGGGACCATGCCAGGGGTATGTCACAAAAGAGGAATATGGAAAACAGATTGACCGCGTGATTTCGCTGCTTAATGGAAATTATGTGCAGCTGAGAAAAGAACTCGAGGAAAAAATGAAAGCTGCAGCGGCAGAACTTGAGTTTGAAACGGCTGCAAAATACAGAGATCTTGCAGAAAGCATTACAAAAATTGCCCAGCAGCAAAAGATTACAGACAGCAGCTCATTAAATGATCGTGATGTGATTGCTAGCGCAATAGAAGGCGCTGATGCAGTTGTCCAGGTCTTTTTTGTCCGTGAAGGCAAGCTGATTGGCCGTGATCACTATCATGTCAGCGTAGCCGGTGGCGATACTGAGGCAGATGTTTTAAGCAGCTTTGTAAAACAATATTATGCAGGAACACCATTTCTTCCTGGTGAAATTTATATTCCATGCGAGTTAGAGGATATGGAAGTGATTGGCAGCTGGCTAACGAAAAAGCGTGGCAAAAAGGTTGAAATTCTAGTGCCAAAGCGAGGTCGCAAGGAAAAAATGCTTGAACTTGCTGCGCAGAATGCAAAAATTGTTCTGCGCCAGGATAAGGATCGCATAAAGCGCGAAGAGGAACGTACAACAGGTGCGCTAAAGGAAATCGAAGGCTGGCTAAACTTGACGCATATTGACCGCATAGAAGCATATGATATTTCTAATACAAGCGGTATGGAATCAGTTGGATCTATGGTTGTTTTTGAAGGTGGAAAGCCAAAAAGAAACGATTACAGAAAGTTCAGGATAAAAAGCGTGCAGGGGCCAAATGATTATGCCTCAATGTACGAGGTGCTGACAAGGCGTTTCGAGCGTGCAAAAACAGGCAGTGAAAGCACATCCGACAGTTTCTTGCGTCTGCCAGACGTCATCATGATGGACGGTGGACGAGGTCAGGTCAATATGGCGCTTGAAGTCTTGGAAAAATTGGAAATGTCCATTCCAGTATGCGGCATGGTAAAGGATGATCATCATCATACAAGAGGCTTGTATTATAATAACGTAGAGCTTCCAATCGACACACATTCAGAAGGATTTCATTTAATTACACGCGTGCAGGACGAGGCACATCGCTTCGCCATTGAATACCATAAAAGTCTGCGCGGCAAAAAAGAAATTCATTCTATTTTAGACGATATTCCAGGCATAGGACCAAAGCGCAGACTGGCATTAATGCGTCAGTTTGGAGATATTAATGAAATCCGCGAGGCCACAGTCGCACAATTAGCAGATGTCGAAGGGATGAACGAGCGCGCCGCCGAGTCGGTCTATGAGTTTTTCCATTCAGTGGTTTACAAAACGGACACAAATTGATACAATGAAGAAAAAAAGGAGATAAATTTATGAGCGGAGTTACGATTTCAGCATTAATTAAAAAAATGAATTTGGAACTTTTGACAAAAGAGATTAATACAGATAAGATCAAACTGTATCATCCGGATGTTAATCGTCCGGCATTGCAGCTAGCGGGCTATTACGAGCATTTTGATCGTGAGCGCGTTCAGCTGATTGGTGTTGTTGAGTATACCTATATGCAGCGCATGACAGAAGAGCAGCGTATGGAAAATTATGAAAAGCTGCTTTCAAGCGAGATTCCATGCATCATCTTTTCCACAAATAATAAGCCAGGTGAGACATTCTTAAAGATTGCAAGCAAATACAAGGTTCCTGTTATGCTTTCTGAGAAAAAGACTTCCCCTTTGATGGCAGAGATAATTCGTTGGTTAAATGTTGAGCTGGCACCGACAATATCAATTCATGGTGTGTTAGTCGATGTTTATGGTGAAGGTGTGCTTATTACTGGAGAGAGCGGCATTGGAAAGAGCGAGGCAGCGCTGGAGCTTATAAAGCGAGGCCATCGTCTTGTATCTGATGATGTTGTAGAGATACGTAAGGTAAGTGATGAGACATTAGTTGGAAGTGCACCAGATATCACAAGACATTTTATCGAGCTTCGAGGCATAGGAATTATCGATGTTAAGACATTGTTTGGTGTCGAGGCAGTTAAAAACACGCAGGCAATCGATATGGTTATTAACTTGGAGGATTGGGATAAGGATAAGGAATATGATCGTCTTGGTCTGGAGGATCATTATACAGAGTTTCTTGGAAACAAGATCGTCTGCCACAACATTCCGATTCGTCCGGGCAGAAACCTTGCGATTATTGTAGAGTCAGCGGCTGTCAACTACCGTCAGAAGAAGATGGGCTATAATGCAGCTAGAGAGCTGTATAATCGTGTACAGCAAAATCTTGCCAGGAGAGATGACGATTGATGGAATTTATGGAAATGGAAAGACAATTACAGGATAATGTTACAAAGAGGCTTCAGGCTATTTTAGAACCAGAGGATCTTCTTTTTGATGAGCCGATGAAGGACTACACGACTTTTCGAGTTGGAGGACCGGCAAAATGGATGGCAGCTCCGCAGGATGAGCAGCAGCTTCGCGTAATTTTAAAAATTTGCAGTGAATTGCAGGTTCCATGCTTTATTCTTGGACGCGGCAGCAATCTGCTTGTAAGCGATAATGGTTTTGAAGGCGTGATCGTGAACTTACGAAAACATTTCAATAAAATTGAAGTAGATCGCGAAAATAAAACAATCACAGCAGAGGCAGGCGCATCACTTCCGGCTGTGTCACAGGCGGCACTATCTGCAGGACTTACAGGTCTTGAATTTGCTGCTGGCATTCCGGGAACAATGGGTGGCGGTCTGTTTATGAATGCAGGCGCGTATGGCGGCGAGCTAAAACAGGTCGTAACAGAAGCAGCTGTAATGACAAATGACGGCATGATTTTACATGTGCCGGTAGAGCAGATGGCACTTGGTCATCGTCTTAGCAGCTTTATGCAGACTGGTGAGATTATTCTTTCTGTTAAGATGCAGTTAACACAGGGAAATCCAGTTGTAATTAAAGAAACTATGGATGATTTTAACAGTAGGCGAAGAGAGAAGCAGCCGCTTGAATACCCAAGTGCAGGAAGCACCTTTAAGCGTCCAGCAGGTTATTTTGCCGGAAAGCTGATCGAGGATGCAGGACTTAAGGGATTTTCAGTCGGTGGAGCACAGGTTTCAAAAAAGCATGCTGGCTTCGTAATCAATACTGGTTCTGCAACAGCAGCTGATATTTGGAATCTTTGCAATGAGATACAAAACAGAATTCAAAATGAGTTTGGTGTAACATTGGAAATGGAAATTCAAAAGCTAGGTTCATTTGACCAGCAAAAAACAAAGGGTTAAAAAATGAGAATTGTAATTGTAACAGGAATGAGCGGTGCAGGAAAAACAACTGCGCTTAAGATGCTTGAGGATATGGGCTTTTACTGCGTTGACAATTTGCCAATTCGTCTGATTGAAAAGTTTGTTGAGCTGATTCAGGCTGGCGGCACTGAGGCAAAGGATGTTGCGCTGGGTATTGATATTCGTAATCCTGAATTTATTGGACTTATGAGCGAGGTCATTACACAGCTAAAGCAGGAAGAAATTGACTGCAAGGTTTTGTTTCTTGAGGCATCAGATGAATGTCTGATTAAGCGCTATAAGGAAACACGCCGCAGTCACCCACTGTCACAGGGACAGCGAGTAGAAGTTGGAATTGCAAAAGAGCGAAAGTTAATGGCAGAATTGCTTTCTAAGTCTGATTATGTCATAAACACTTCACAGCTTTTGACAAGAGAACTTAAGGCACAGCTAGAAGATATACTTTTAAAAGGCTTTGATTATAAAAACCTTTTTGTGACAGTACTTTCATTCGGCTTTAAGTATGGAATACCTACAGATGCTGATCTTGTCTTTGATGTGAGATTTTTGCCAAATCCGTACTATTTTGAAAACATGAGACCGCTGACAGGAAATGATGCACCTGTTCGCGACTATGTTATGAGTTCAGACACGGCAAAAGTATTTTTAGAAAAGCTCACCGATATGGTGACATTTCTGATTCCCCATTATATTGATGAGGGAAAATCCCAGCTAGTTATAGCAATCGGCTGTACAGGCGGCAAGCACCGCTCTGTGACGATTGCCAATGCACTTTATGAAAAATTAAAGGGCAAAGAGGGCTATGGGCTGAGACTTGACCACAAGGATATTGAGAAAGATGGAAGAAGAAAATAAGAAAGAAAAAGAAGGAGCCTCCTTTTCCATGCAGGTAAAGGAGGAGCTTTCTAATGTAGAGGGAGCATCACGCCATTGTCAGTTAGCGGAGTTAGCAGCGCTAGTTCTTTGTTGTGGACGACTGGTTAATAAGAAAATGGATGATGATGACGAAAATAGTTGCATTAATAAAACGTTACTTTTTGAGTCAGAAAATGAAACAGTTTTAAGAAAGTACTTTACTTTTGTACAAAAAACATTTAATATAGAGTTAATGCGTGTACACAAGGGAAACGGATATGCTTTAGAGCTGAATGAACAAGACACTAAAACAGTTTTGCATGCGATAGAGCTTTCTGAAGAGGAACCCCTGGAGAATTGCGTTGCAGACAGCAGACTTTTGCTTCGAAATTGCTGCCGCAGAGCCTTTGTCCGGGGTTGTTTTCTGGCATCCGGCTCGATCAGTGCGCCGCAGAAAGGGTATCATTTTGAAATCGTTACCGTTTCAGAAAAGCGAGCGCAACAACTGCAACAGATCATACGCAATTGTGGGATTGAGGCAAAGACAGTGGTACGAAAGAAGTATCATGTAGTTTATGCAAAAGAAGGAGAGCAAATCGGAGATCTGTTAAGTTTGATGGAAGCACCAAAAGCCAGAATGAATTTTGAAAACATTCGCATTCTAAAGGATGTCCGCAACAGTGTGAACCGCAAAGTAAATTGTGAGGCTGCCAATCTGAATAAAACGGCAAATGCCTCATTGGAACAAGTTAGAGATATTGAATATATCAGTGAATATTACGGCCTGGAAAGTTTACCTGAAAATTTAAGACAGGCCGCACGTCTGCGTCTTGAAAAACCAGACGCCTCTCTGACAGAACTGGGAAAAATGATGGATCCGCCAGTAAGTAAATCTGGTGTTAACCATCGTTTTAAGAAACTTAAGGCATTAGCGGATCAGATGAGAGAAAAAGGAGGAAGATTATGATAACAAAGACAATTACAGTGGAGATTCCAGCAGGACTAGAGGTACGCCCGGTGGCAGTGCTCGTTCAGGTAGCAAACCAGTATAGCAGCAGCATTTACGTAGAGAGCGGAAACAAGAAGGTAAATGCAAAGAGTATCATGGGACTGATGACATTAGGACTTCGTGCAGGTGAGTCTGTTACTGTACATGCAGATGGTTCTGATGAGGAAGACGCTGTAGATAAGATCGAGGCATATCTGACAGGAAGATCAGTTATTAATGCAAGAGCGTAAATAAAGGATGATTCTTATAAAATAAAAAGAAAACCGTGTGAGCATCGCTGCCCACACGGTTTTCTTATTCATAATCAGCAGTATTTGTCAGGAGTTTAAAGCCGCCCCAATAGCGAAAGATTGCTTTTGCCAGAATTTTGTCACGTGCAACATAAGTATTATTCCAGTATCGCGAGTCTTTTGAGTTATTTCTGTTATCACCCATCATAAAATAGCAGCCCTCAGGAACCTGAAACTGCATTCCATCGTTTGCGATAACCCATTCCTCCTTCAAATAATCTTCTTTTAATGGAGTAGCGGAGTTATTTATATATACCTTGCTGTCTTTTATTGTGACTGTCTCACCTGGAAGTCCAATAATTCGCTTGATGTAGTTTATAGATTCGTTGTCAGGATACTTAAAGATTACTATATCACCACGCTTTGGATCCTCCATAAGATAAGAAAGACGAAAACCGAACAATCGATCACCAGTCATGATTGTGTTTTCCATTGAGCCAGATGGTACCTTTGCATTTAACAGAATAAAATTGTTAATCAAAAGTGCGGCAACAATGGCAATGCCTATGCTGATCACATATTCAAGAATAGTTTTGGCTGTTGATTCTTTTTCATCCGTTTTCTTACTGCCTTTTTTTTCATTCATTTGCAGGTCATTTTCCTGCTCAGAAATATTGTTTTGCTCCATCTGAGTACCTGTACCTTTCTATTTGCTGTAACACTGCTGCAGCTGAAAATTTGCGTAAACGCTTTTGTACGAGTATAGCATAAACGAAAGGAAAAGTCTATTGTCAATTAGCGCTTTGCAACTAATGTTTGCTTTTCGCACGGAAAAATGATAAAATGTATTATAGTTCGTGCGATATTTAAAAGGAGAATCTCGCGAGCAGGAATTGTGATGAGAATTGACCACAAAAGAAGGAGGCTTCTATGGCATTTACACATCTTCATGTGCATACAGAGTATAGTCTGCTCGACGGTTCATGTAAGATAAAGGAATTAATTGACAGAGCAAAAGAGCTGGGGATGCAGTCCCTGGCGATTACAGATCACGGCGTCATGTACGGCGTGATTGATTTTTATAAAGCAGCAGTTAATGCAGGTATAAAGCCCATTATAGGCTGTGAGGTTTATGTGGCACCGGAATCAAGATTTGACAGAGAAGCAGGCGGACAGGGAGATGATCGTTATTATCATCTGGTGCTGTTAGCAGAAAATGATACAGGCTAT
This sequence comes from Anthropogastromicrobium aceti, assembly GCF_020687335.1. Taxonomy (NCBI): domain Bacteria; kingdom Bacillati; phylum Bacillota; class Clostridia; order Lachnospirales; family Lachnospiraceae; genus Anthropogastromicrobium; species Anthropogastromicrobium aceti. The sequence goes on along the minus strand of NZ_JAJEQN010000003.1, from coordinate 106,134 downwards.
CATAACCTGATGAAGATTGTTTCAAGAGGTTTTACGGAAGGCTATTATTATAAGCCGCGTGTAGATAAAGAACTTCTTGAAAAATATCATGAGGGCATAATTGCACTAAGTGCATGTCTGGCAGGTGAGGTGGCAAGAAATGTCACAAGAGGTCTTTATGAGGACGCAAAAAAAGCAGCGCTTTCCTATGAGAAAATTTTTGGAAAGGGAAATTTCTTTTTAGAACTGCAGGATCATGGAATCAGTGCACAGGCAACTGTTAATCAGGCACTTCTTCGTATGAGTGAGGAGACAGGGATTGAGCTTGTAGCAACAAATGATATTCATTATATAAATGCAGAAGACGCAGAGCCTCATGATGTACTTTTATGTATACAGACCGGAAAAAAGGTAAACGATGAGAACCGCATGCGCTACACGGGAGGCCAATATTATTTAAAATCTGAGCAGGAAATGCGTGATCTGTTTCGTTATGCACAGCAGGCGATTGACAATACAGCAAAAATTGCAGACAGATGTAATGTTGAGATTGAGTTTGGAAAGACGAAGCTTCCAAAGTTTTCTGTGCCGGATGGCTACACATCAGAACAGTATCTTGAGAAGCTTTGCCGTGAAGGATTGGTGCGCCGTTATGGTGAGGAGGCATCACAGGTAGAAAAACGTCTTGACTATGAGCTTGGTGTTATAAAAAAGATGGGCTATGTTGACTACTTTTTGATTGTGTGGGATTTTATTCATTTCGCAAAATCAAAAGATATAATGGTTGGTCCGGGACGAGGTTCAGCAGCCGGAAGTGTAGTTGCCTACAGTCTGGAGATAACAGATATTGAGCCGCTTCGCTATCAGCTTCTGTTTGAGCGTTTTTTAAATCCAGAGCGTGTATCTATGCCAGATATTGATGTAGACTTTTGCTTCGAGCGCCGTCAGGAAGTAATTGACTACGTTGTAGAAAAGTATGGCAAAGATCAGGTCGTTCAGATTGTTACATTTGGTACGCTTGCTGCAAAAAACTGTATCCGCGATGTTGGACGTGCACTTGATTTGCCATACTCGCTTTGCGATATGATTGCTAAGCTTATTCCGGCTGAATTAAATATGACAATTGACCGTGCATTAAATGTCAACCCAGAGCTTCGGTCTCATTATGACAGCGATCCGCAGGTTAAAAAACTTATTGATCTCTCAAAGAGGCTTGAAGGTCTTCCGCGTCATACATCAATGCATGCAGCAGGCGTTGTCATAAGCCAGCGTGCCGTAGACGAATATGTGCCGCTCTCAAGAGGAAGCGATGGTGCAGTTGTCACACAGTACACTATGACAGCCTTAGAAGAGCTAGGTCTTTTAAAAATGGATTTTCTGGGACTTAGGACGCTTACAGTTATACAAAATGCAGTAAATAATGTGAAGCGAAGTCAGGGCATTGCATTAGATATCAGTAACATTGATATGAATGATTCACAGGTACTTGCCTCAATTGGAACAGGTCATTGTGAAGGTATTTTCCAGCTTGAGAGTGCAGGAATGAAAAACTTCATGAAGGAGTTAAAGCCAGACAGTCTTGAGGATATTATCGCTGGAATTTCTCTATATCGCCCAGGTCCTATGGATTTTATTCCGAGATATTTAGAGGGAAAAAATAATCCGGAAAAAATCACATACGAATGCCCACAGTTAAAGCCGATTCTTGAACCTACGTATGGATGTATAGTGTATCAGGAGCAGGTTATGCAGATTGTTCGTGATCTTGCAGGCTATACGCTTGGACGAAGCGATCTTGTGCGCCGTGCAATGGCTAAAAAGAAAGCAGCTGTTATGGAGAAAGAGCGTCAGAATTTTGTGTACGGCAATGAAGAAGAAGGTGTTCCGGGATGTATTTCACGCGGAATTGATGAGAAAACGGCAAATCATATATATGATGAGATGATTGATTTTGCAAGATATGCGTTTAATAAGTCACATGCTGCAGCATATGCGGTTGTAGCATATCAGACGGCTTATTTAAAATATTATTATCCTGTTGAATATATGGCTGCACTTATGACGTCTGTAATTGAAAATTCTGGAAAAGTTTCTGATTATATTCAGGTTTGCCGTAAGATGGGAATTTCAATCGTTCCGCCTGATATAAATGCCGGTGAGTGGGATTTTTCTGTGCGCGATGGAAAAATCTGTTATGCATTATCTGCCATAAAAAGCATTGGAAGAAATGTTATTTTAGCGATGGTGCGTGAGAGAAAAGAAAATGGAGCATACACAGATCTTCAGAATTTCTTAGAGCGCATGTATGGCGGTGAGTTAAATAAACGAGCCGTTGAAAATCTGATAAAGTCAGGTGCGATGGACTGTATTGAAGGCAACAGAAGACAAAAAATGGAAGTTTATTCCTCTATTATGGATGAATTAGCCAGAGAACAGAAACACTCTATGACAGGACAATACAGTCTGATGGATTTTTTAGAGGGACCGCAGAAGGATGACTTTAAGATTTCATTCCCCAAGGTGCCAGAATATGAGCCAGGTGCACTTCTCGCAATGGAAAAAGAGGTGCTTGGAATTTATATCAGTGGTCATCCGCTAGAGGCTGACAGAAGTCTCATCGAGAAAAATATCACAGCAGTCAGCAGTGATTTTATTCAGGATGAGGAGACTGGAATGGCAAGGGTGCGAGATCAGGCCATTGTTACGGTGGCAGGAATGATTGCAGCAAAAACAGTTAAGACAACAAAGACAAACCAAATGATGGCATTTCTGACGCTTGAGGATTTACGAGGAACTCTTGAGGTGATTGTTTTTCCAAAAGATTACGAAAAATATCGCGCAATTCTCAGTCCAGATCAGAAAATTTTTGTTAAGGGTCGCGTGTCACTTGGAGATGAGGTGCAGGGAAAACTGATCTGTGAAAAGATAGTGGCATTTTCTGAGATTCCGGGTGAGCTGTGGATTCAGTTTCAAGATCTTGAAAGCTACCAAATGAATGAAAAGAAGCTTCTGTCTATGTTGGCACCGTGGGATGGAAAAGACACAGTAGTGGTTTATCTTTCCAACACAAGACAGTACCAAAAGCTGCCGCCAAGCCGATGTGTCGGCATTTGTCCACAGCTTATTGACCAGCTTGACCAAGTATTTGGAAAAGAAAATATAAAAACATTGAAAAAAATCAAGGAAAAGCTCTAAATTGTATTGAAAAACTTTGCAAAATCAATTAGAATAAGTATTGGTAAATTTTTAACACACTTTACCAGACAGCAAGAAAAACACAAAATGCAAAGCAAAAAGATAAGAAACATGTCAAGACAGCAAGGAGGAAACGTCATGGCAAATAAAGTAAAGACAATTGGTGTATTAACAAGTGGAGGAGATGCTCCAGGCATGAACGCCGCAATCCGCGCCGTTGTTCGTACCGGTATTGCGAAGGGGCTGAACGTAAAGGGTATTATGAGAGGTTACGCCGGACTGCTGAAAGAGGAGATCGTTGATATGGATTCTCGCAGCGTATCTGATATTATCCAGAGAGGTGGTACTATCCTTTACACAGCAAGATGTGCAGAGTTCCGTACAGAGGAGGGTCAGAAGCTTGGTGCAGAGATCTGCAGAAAGCACGGAATTGATGGTATCGTTGTAATTGGCGGTGACGGTTCATTTAATGGAGCATGTAAGCTGGCAAATCTGGGAATCAATACAATTGGTCTGCCGGGAACTATTGATCAGGATATTGCTTGTACAGATTATACCATCGGCTTTGATACTGCAATCAATACCGCAATGGAAGCAATTGATAAGGTAAGAGATACTTCTACATCTCATGAGCGCTGCAGTATCATTGAGGTTATGGGAAGAAGCGCAGGTTACATCGCTTTATGGTGTGGTGTTGCAAATGGTGCAGAGAATATTCTTCTTCCAGAGTATTATGATGGCGATGAGCAGGCACTGATCAATCAGATCATTGAGAATCGTAAGAAGGGTAAGAAGCATCATCTGATTATTAACGCAGAGGGTGTTGGTCATTCCGCAAGCATGGCAAAGAGAATCGAGGCTGCTACAGGCATTGAGACCAGAGCAACCATTCTTGGACATATGCAGCGTGGTGGAAGCCCGACCTGTCTGGATCGTTATTATGCATCTATGATGGGTGCTCGTGCCGTAGATCTTCTGTGCGAGGGTGCAAGTAATCGTGTTGTTGCACTGCGCGATGGTAAGTTTGTTGATTATGATATCAACGAGGCACTTGCAATGAAGAAAACCATCTCTCCATACGAGTACGAAGTAAGCAAGATGCTGTCTAGATAACTGAATGTTTTTAGAATTGCTAAGTTTTCAGTAACGGAGCAATTCGTAAGTATCATAAGTATCAGTATAAAAGAAAAAGAACGAAAGTGGCCCACGGTCTTGACTGTGGGCTATTTTTATAGGAAAATAACTTAAAAAAATAAGAAAAGAGGGCGATTTATGAATCAGCAGCAAAAATATATTTTGAATTTACAGAGAAAATCCAGGGAGAGAAAGCGTGAGCAGGCATTTGTAATCGAGGGAAGAAAGATGTTTGAAGAGGCACCGGCAGATCGTGTAAAAATGATTGTGGCATCAGAGTCTTTTTGCAAGAGTAAGGAAGGTGCTGCGCTTCTAAAGGGAAAAAAATTTGACGTAGTAAGTGATTCGATTTTTGAGACGCTTTCAGATACAAAGACACCGCAGGGTATTCTTGCAGTAGTAAAGCAGCAGCCATATTCATTTGAAGAGCTGTTGGGAAAAGAAAGAGCATCCTTTTTGCTTATCTTAGATCATTTACAGGATCCGGGAAATTTAGGAACAATCATGCGTGCAGCTGAGGCAGCAGGCGTGACTGGTATTTTAATGAGCAGTGACTGTGTTGATATCTACAATCCAAAGACAATACGAAGCACTATGGGTGCTCTTTACCGCGTGCCGTTTGTCGTATCAGAAGATTTTGCAGGCGATATAGAGCGCTTAAAAAAGGCAGGTGTAAGTACATATGCCGCTCACCTAGGCGCAACAATCAGCTACGAAGGAGCAGACTATAAAAAGCCTTGCGCATTTATGATTGGAAACGAGGCGAACGGTCTGTCAGATGAGGTAGCAGCGCTTGCAGACTGTAAGATTCTGATTCCAATGGCAGGACAGGTAGAATCATTAAATGCGGCAATGGCAGCCACTGTTTTGATGTTTGAGGCAGCAAGACAGAGACGAAATTGAGTTTGCCGTTAGAAACAACGCACGGAACGTGCGGTTTTGCGAATTGGTGTCCAGTGAACTGTAATAAAACTAGGCCTCCTGTCGATTTGCGCGACGGCTCTCCCCAGAAAGCAGTTGACAATATTTATTAAAAATGTTACAATGCGTCTGTAACAAAGTTGTAATAAGTTTAATAAAATTGAAACAGTTATTACATAATTATGATATTTTTCATGTCTAGGACGGTAAAAAATACTGTTTGCGAAAAGTAAATGTTTCACAGACATGAAAATAAAAATGGGAGAGGTCAAATATTCAATGAAAGCTAGAGTAAAAATTCTTGTGAATGGAGCGGCAGCAACGCTTTTAACTGGTGCAGTTGCAGCTGGACTTATTATTTCTTCAACAGGTGCACTCCAGACAAAGAATAATGATGTTCTCGCCGCGCGTGAGCTTGATGAGACACAGGAAGAGATGACAAAAGAGCAGGAATCTCAGACAGAGGTTAATGCAGAATTAGTCAGCGCTGAACGTTATCAGCTTGGCATGCTGTGGGAACATGAGCTAACGGCGAAAAAGACAACAGAAAAGTCAACTGAGTCTGACGAAAAGCGTACAGAAAATGAGAAACGTTCATCAAGTGCATCATCTGCAAGCAGTCCGTTGGCAAGTTATTTTTCAAAGCAGGCACTTGTAAATCCAAATACAGTAGGCAATTACTTAAATGTGCGAGTACAGGCAGATGAGAGTGCAGAGGTGGTTAATACCATTAAGGCAGAAGAGCTTGTATCTGTTCTTGGCGAAGACGGTGATTGGACAAAGATTGGAGTAGACGATATGGAGGGCTGGGTAAAAACCGAGTACCTTCTGACAGGAGAAGAAGCTGCAGCGTATATGCAGGAGAACGGAACTCTTTATGCAAGAGTAACTGTTCCGAATATGAACATTCGTCTTCGTCCTACAACATCTGCAGATATTTTGGATGTAGCATATGAATACGATGCTTATGAAGTCAGCTTGCTGGAGTCTGGCTGGGCATACTGTGTATATGACGGACCTATGAAGGGGTACCTTTCAGCAGATTGTCTTGCTGTTTCATACTCACTTGGAGAAACATGGATCAATACTGATATTGCTTTAACAGAGGAGAATGCAAAGCAGCTAGGTGTTGCAGTAAGCGAGAGCAGCGCAGAAAATATCGTACTGGCATCTGCAAATAAAGTTAATGTCAATGCTGATATATCAACTAAGGAGACAGCTGCAGGCAATCAGGAAGTATTAACAGTTCTGTCACCAGATCAGGTAATGGCAATGGCATCTCAGGCAGAAACGGTAAGTTCCCAGCAAGAGGAATCTAAAGTACAGCAGGATACTGTGCCATCATCTAGTGCAGCAACGAACGAAAATGGTACAGCAAACAGTGAGGTAGCAGCACCGTCTGAGCCGGCACAGCAGCCATCATCTGATACTGTACAGCCAACAGTACCAGAAACGCAGCCATCTTCTGAGACTATACAGCCAACAGTACCAGAAACACAGCCATCTACTGAAGCTGTGACAGTAACAGGTATCGAAGCTTTCTATGTCGGCGGTACTAAGAGTGAAGGAGATGTAGTTTGCAGCAATGAGGTATATGTCGTAGCAGCATACAGTGATGGAAATTATGCAACGATCACAGAAGGCTGGTCAAGCAATGATATAGGAATGATGCTTCACGCTGGTGAAAACGTAATTACATTGTCTTATGGCGGCTTTTCATCTAATATCGTTCTTACAGTGGCAGCAGCATCGTCTGCGGCACCGACAACACCAGAGACACAGCCGGTAGCACCAGAGACACAGCCGGCGGCACCAGAGACACAGCCGGCGGCACCGGAGACACAGCCAGCAGCGCCAGAGACACAGCCAGCGGCACCGGAAACGCAGCCAACAGTACCGGAGACACAGCCGTCACAGCCAACTGGAAGCATCCGTGTCACTAATGTTGCACTCAGCAGTGATTTGACACAGTATACATTAAATCTTTGCAGTCAGTATGGTGTGGACAGTTCAGTAATATTCTCTGTTATGTATCATGAGAGCCACTTTAACGCAGGTGCTACAAGCGGAAGCGGTGCACAGGGATTGATGCAGATCATTCCAAGATATAGTGCATCTCGTATGGCGAAGCTTGGTGTTACTAATCTGTATGATCCGGCATCTAACATCTTAGTTGGAATTGATTTGCTAGCAGAGTATTATCATACATATGGCAGTTGGAATCAGGCACTGACAGCATACCGTACAGGAAACGCAGGAAATGATTCTGCTTATGCAGCAACGATCCTTGGAAGTGTAGGAATGTTCCAGACTGTTTACTACGAATAATTATGAATAATAAAAAAGAGGTCATGTCGTTTTGGACATGACCTCTTTGCAGTTTGTGATGATGTAAATCAAATCACTTGGTAATCAATGTACCGGTCTTTCCTGCAAGTGCTTCCTTTACCTTATCGAGGGATGTGATGATTGCCTTGCGGTTTTCACCTGCAGCTACAAAGCTTACAGCTGAAGCAAGCTTAGGCAGCTTTGTTTCCTTTGCCATAGTCTGGCTGTCGATAAGCTCCATTGCCTCTGCAACAGATAAATGATCTGGAGAGAACTCCTGCGGTGTATCTGCATGAATGACAAAACGTTCAGTAGCAGATAAGAATAAAAGAACATCTGCGTTTAATTCGTGTGCCATCTTAGCAGCTGTGGCATCCTTCTCAATAACAGCACTGGCACCCTTTAAAACAGGACCCTGCTCTAATACAGCAATACCGCCGCCGCCGGCTGCGATTACGACCTGTCCGGCATCAGCAAGTGCACGAATAGCATCAATCTCATAGATCTCAATCGGGGCAGGGGATGCAACGATACGGCGGAAGCCGCCTTCCTCTTCACGAACAAAATTACCCTTGTCACGTTCTGCCTGTGCCTGCTCAGCTGTCATGATACGGCCAATAGATTTCAGCGGATGACTAAATGCATGATCAAATGGGTCAACCTTAACCTGTGTAATAATGGTGGATACTGTGTTAAAGATACCTCTGCGAAGCAGCTCAGTACGGATCTCATTCTGAAGGTCGTATCCAATGTAGCCCTGGCTCATAGCACTGCAGACTGCCATAGGTGCAACTGTAAAATCCTGATGTGCATTGCCAAATTCGGTCATAGCCATGTGAATCATACCAACCTGAGGACCATTGCTGTGTGTGATAACAATCTGATATTTTAATTCTGCAAGGTCAGCAATAGCTTTTGCTGCCTCCTTAACAGCAGTCTTTTGCTCTGGAAGCGTCTTTCCAAATGCATTGCGGCCAAGCGCAACGACGATTCTTTTTTTCGGCATAATGAAAACCTCCCTGTTATTTAGCCACGTGAATTGTAACTATTATTTTCCCTATCATCATACCATTGTAGAGAAAACAAATCAACGAAAAATCCAAAATACACGTAAAAAGTTTTTAAGTTGATACAGTTCTTGTATAAGCCAATATTTACAGCAAAGCCCGAAGGTGAATGGATTTCACGAGCCGGACACTTGGAGCAGGTCTTTCAAAGTAACGTATAATAAGAAAGAACTTAACAGGAACCTGCGTAGTTTGGTCCGGCGACGAAACCATTGCACCTAAGGGCTTTTGTAACCTAGAAGAGTAGTAAAGTTTTAGTTCTTGTATTTGCGAAAAAATTATGATATGCTACATGAGTATTAGAGGGCTTTTTTATATTTGGAGGCAATTAATAATGGAAACTATGGAAACAAAAGTAAATACAACAAATGAGACAGAATCTGCAGCACATCAAACAGGTATGATGGATATAAATGATTTTGACTATGATCTGCCAGAGGAGCTGATTGCACAGGATCCAATTGAGGATCGCAGCAGTTCAAGACTGCTTTTACTGGATAAAAAGACAGGCAAGACTCAGGATAAGATTTTCAGAGATATTATCGATGAATTAAATCCAGGTGACTGTCTTGTTATAAATAATACAAAGGTTATTCCAGCGCGTCTGATGGGTGTTAAGGAAGATACTGGTGCTCACATTGAGGTGCTTTTGCTAAAGAGAGAGCAGGATGATGTCTGGGAGGTACTTGTAAAGCCAGGAAAGAAGGCAAAGCCGGGAACAATCATTACATTTGGTGATGGACGTTTAAAGGCAGAGGTGCTTGAAGTTGTAGAGGATGGAAACAGAAAGATTCGTTTTTCTTATCAGGGAATTTTTGAAGAGATTCTTGATGAGCTTGGACAGATGCCGCTGCCGCCTTACATCACACACCAGCTTAAGGATAAGAATCGTTATCAGACTGTTTATGCAAAGTATGAAGGCTCAGCAGCAGCACCGACAGCAGGACTTCATTTCACAAAGGATCTGTTGAAGAAGATTGAGGAAAAGGGTGTTGTTATCGCAAGCGTAACTCTTCATGTTGGTCTTGGCACATTCAGACCTGTAAAGGTTGAAAATGTTCTTGAGCATCATATGCACTCAGAGTTTTATCGTATCGAGCCAGAGGAAGCAGAGAAAATCAATGCAGCAAAGAAGGCTGGAAAACGTGTCATTGCAGTAGGAACGACAAGCTGCCGCACGTTAGAGTCAGCATCTACAGAGGATGGTATTTTGAAGGCGCAGAGTGGATGGACGGATATTTTCATTTATCCGGGTTATCATTTTAAAATGGTAGATGCCTTAATTACAAACTTCCATCTGCCAAAGTCTACGCTCGTAATGCTTGTTTCTGCACTTGCTGGAAGAGAGCATATTTTAGCAGCCTACAAGGGAGCTGTTGAAAAGAAATATCGTTTCTTCTCATTTGGCGATGCGATGTTTATTCACTAAGAAAGGATATTTATATATGGAAGAAACAGTTCGTTTAAACAAATTTTTGAGTGAAAAAGGAATTTGCTCCCGCCGTGAGGCAGACCGTCTTGTTGATGAGGGAAAGGTCATGGTCAATGGCGTGTGTGCTGTTATGGGACAGAAGGTAAGCAGTGCAGATGAGATCGTTGTGGACGGAAAAAAGGTCAGCACAAAGCAGGTTAAGCCAGTATTGATCGCAGTCAATAAGCCGGCAGGAATCGTGTGTACGACAGCTCGTTTTGAGGGTGAGAAAAATATTGTAGATATGGTAAAATATCCTACTAGAATTTATCCGATTGGTCGTCTCGATAAGGAATCTGAGGGTCTGATTTTAATGACTAATCTTGGAGATCTGGCAAATGAAATTTCAAAGGCAAGCAATTCTCATGAAAAGGAATATGTTGTCACAGTTAATAATCAGGTAACAGAGAGCTTCTTAGATAAAATGAGAAGAGGTATGCATCTTGAGGAGCTTAATGCAGATACTATGCCATGCGTCTGCACAAAGACAGGAAACAGAGAATTTCATATTATTTTAAAGCAGGGCTTAAACCGTCAGATTCGTCGTATGTGCGCAGCATGTGGCTATCGTGTAGAGACATTAAAGCGTATTCGTATCATGAACATTCATCTTGGAAATATTCCGCAGGGAAACTTCCGTAATGTGACTGACGCAGAGTTTGATAAATTGATCAAGGATTTGTAAATGCCAGGGTCGAAAAGTTACAAGCTGATCATGCTTGCATGAATAGGCTTGTGACCTTGAGACCCGTTAAAACATGAGGATGCAGCGATTTTCGAAGAAAATCAGCGAATCCGAATGTTTTTAGAATTTCGAGAGTTACGAAGTAACGGAGAAATTCGTAGGCATTTAAATACAATAGTGAAAGGAAAAGGCAGGTTTATTATGTCCGATTTGGAGCGTATGAAGGAGCTGGTAGAGCAGCTTGATGCGGCGGCGAGAGCATATTATCAGGAAAGCAAAGAGCTGATGAGCAATAAGGAATATGATGAGCTTTATGATGAGCTTGCCGCATTTGAAAAAAAGACTGGAACAGTGCTTGCAAAAAGCCCGACTGCACATGCCGGATATGAGGTATTAAGTGCACTTCCAAAAGAAAATCATCCATCACCAATGCTGTCTCTTGATAAGACGAAGGAAGTGTCGCAGCTTCAGGAATTTTTAAAAGATCAGACAGGCATACTTTCCTGGAAGCTTGATGGTCTTACTATTGTATTAACATATGAGAATGGTACATTGACAAAGGCTGTGACACGTGGAAATGGAATCACAGGAGAGGTTGTCACACAAAATGCCAGACAGTTTGAAAATCTTCCAGCTAAGATTCCATTTAAGGGGCGTCTGGTGCTGCGTGGTGAGGCAGTTATTTCCTATAAGGATTTTGAGCGAATCAACGAGGAAAATCCTGATGCGGATGCAAAGTATAAAAATCCGAGAAACTTGTGTGCAGGTTCTGTGCGCCAGTTAAATAGTCAGGTAACAGCAGGCCGTCATGTTCAGTTTATCGCATTTGCGCTCGTCTCGGCAGAGGATATGACCTTTAATAATTCAAGACGCTGCCAGTTTGAATGGCTTGCTGCGCAGGGGTTTGATGTTGTGACATACCGCATGGTAACTTCGACAGATCTTCCTGATTCTGTGAAGTGGTTCGCAAATCATATTGAATCGAATGAACTGCCATCAGATGGACTAGTTCTTTTGATGGATGATATCGCCTATGGTGAAAGTCTTGGAAACACAGCTAAATTTCCACGAAATGCCATGGCATTTAAGTGGAAGGACGAGACGGCAGAGACTACCCTTAGAGAGATTCACTGGAGTCCATCACGCACGGGACTTATAAATCCTGTTGCCGTGTTTGACCCTGTTGAGTTAGAGGGAACAACAATAACGCGTGCGAGCGTCCATAATGTTTCGATTGTGGAAAGCTTAAAACTTGGAATTGGTGATACAATCACTGTTTACAAGGCAAATATGATCATTCCTCAGATTGCAGAGAATCTGACACAAAGCAGTAACTTAACAATTCCGTCTGTCTGTCCAGTCTGCGGCGGACCAACAAAGCTTGTTACTAATGACGAGGTAACATGTCTGTACTGTGAAAATCCTGCATGTACGGCAAAGCAGACAAAAGCCTTTGAACTTTTTGTGAGCAGAAATGCCATGAATATGGAAGGTTTGTCAGAAGCGACCATTGAAAAGTTTATCGACTCTGGCTTTATTCACAGCTTTGCCGATATTTTCCATTTAAAGGAACATGCAGATGAAATTTGCAAGATGGATGGCTTTGGTGAAAAGTCATGTTCCAATTTGATTGCCTCAATTGATAAGGCAAGAAAGGTTAAGCTTCCAGCATTAATCTATGCACTTGGTATTCCAGGGATTGGTGTGGCAAATGCAAAGGTGCTTGCGCGTGCTTTCCACCAAGATCTTGATAAGCTTAGGGCAGCCACAGCAGAAGAACTCACTGCGGTTGATGGTATTGGCGAGGTTATGGCACAGGCTGTCTGCGATTATTTTAACGATTCAGAAAAAATGGGACAGTTAGATTCGCTCCTTAAGGAACTGGAACTTGTTTTGGAAGAAAATAATGAAAAACAGTATCTTGAAAACCTTACATTTGTGATTACCGGATCTGTCCATCATTTTGCAAACAGAAATGAGCTGAAAAACTATATTGAAAAGCATGGCGGCAAGGCAGCAGGGAGTGTATCAGCTAAGACAAGTTATCTTATTAATAACGACAAAGAATCAACTTCTTCCAAAAACAAAAAGGCAAAGGAGCTTGGTGTTTCTATCCTTTCAGAAGAGGATTTTCTTGATCTGTGCAAAAAAATGGAAGCTGGCGAGTAACGTAAAAAATGTATTCAATAAATATGAAAAGAGAATAACTTATGCCAATACGTGTAGATAATGACCTGCCTGCAAGGGAGGTACTCGAGTCTGAAAATATTTTTATGATGGGAGAGGAGCGTGCAGATACGCAGCAGATCCGTCCACTCGAGATAGTAATATTGAATTTGATGCCGCTAAAGCAGGATTATGAGATTCAGCTTCTTCGTGCGCTGTCAAATACGCCGCTGCAGGTCAATGTTACCTGTATGAATGTGAGCAGTCATGTGTCAAAGCACACATCTGCCAGCCATATCAATAAATTTTATACTACCTTTGAAGCCGTACGAAATATGTACTTTGACGGACTGATCATAACTGGTGCCCCAGTCGAGACAATGGAGTTTGAGGAAGTTTCTTACTGGGAGGAGTTAGCGAGCATTATGGAATGGTCAAAGACAAACGTTACGAGCACGTTTCATATTTGCTGGGGAGCACTTGCCGGTCTTTATTATCATTATGGTATTCAAAAGACACCGACAGGAAAGAAGCTTTCAGGTGTGTATAGCCACCGTCTTCTTGACCGCTGTGAGCCTATTGTGCGAAGCTTTGATGATGTGTTTTACGCACCGCATTCGCGTTACTTTGGCGTAAAAAGAGATGATGTGTTAGCAAATGAACATCTTATGCTGCTTGCAGAATCAGATGAGGCAGGCTGCTATCTGATTAAAGACGATCAGGGAAATATTTATCTGCTTGGTCATCCAGAGTATGACCGCATGTCACTCGACGCAGAATATAAGCGTGATCTGGCAAAAGGCATGGATGCAGAGGTTCCGGTTCATTATTATGAGAACGATGATCCATCCACAACTCCGCTTCTTACATGGAGAGGGCATGCTAACACGCTGTATACGAACTGGTTGAATTTTTATGTTTATCAGGCGACGCCATATAAATGGTAATATGTACAAAACACTTGCGTGATTCTGCAAAATGAATTATAATGAATACGATTTTCGCATGTGTATCGGTGTTTTTTACAGAAAAATAAAAAACTATATTCATATACTTGATATTTGACGCAAGATTTGTTATATTTATAACAAGTTCGTTAATGAAATATCAATCTCGCGAAATACGAAAGGAGTTTATAATGGGAAGTAAGATTACTATTATTGGAGCAGGCAGCGTTGGTTCTACAATTGCTCATATTTTATCACTGAAGCCATATGTATCAGAACTCGTCATGATCGATATCCTTAAGGATAAGGCAGACGGTGAGATCATGGATATGGCACAGGGAACTGGTTTTAGAGATCCGATTTCCATGATTGCTGGTGATTACGAGGATGCAGCAGGTTCTGATATTGTGATTGTTACCTCTGGTGTAGCAAGAAAGCCTGGCCAGACCCGTATTGAGTTAGCAAAGACCAATGTTGCAATCATGAAGAACATTGCACCTCAGGTAGCAAAGCATGCACCGAATGCACTGTGCATCATCGTAGCAAATCCGGTAGATGTACTGACTTATGCATTCTTAAAGTATTCAGGAATGAAGGAAAATCAGGTAATTGGTTCTGGTACACTGCTTGATACAGTACGTCTTACCTATAAGCTTTCTCAGGAGCTTGGAATTGCACAAAGAAGCATCAAGGGCTACGTTTTCGGCGAGCACGGAGATACTTCCTTTATTCCATGGAGTATGGTAACGGTTGAAGGCATCAAGCTTGATGAGTACACAAAGGGTGCAAGAAGACTTGGCATTGATGCAAATGATTTTGATCCAGATGAAGTAATCACCTATGTACGCAAGTCCGGCGGAGAAATCATCAAGAGAAAGGGTGCTACCTTCTATGGCGTAGCAAATTCTGTTGTTGATGTCTGTGAGGCATTGATGGGGGCTCAGGATCTTGTAACTGTTGTATCTTCCATGATGCATGGTGAGTATGGCGTAGATGATGTCTGCACAAGCTGCTTAACTGTAATTGGACCAAACGGTGTAAAGGGCAAGATCGAGGCAACGCTGACAGATGAAGAGGTTGCAAAGTTTAAGGCAAGTGCAGAAGCACTTAAGGCTGTTATTAAGGAAATGGATATTGAGTAATTAAAAAGCAGCAGACAACCTTTGGCGGGGCCTTGTGGGGCGTCGCCAAAGAATTATGTCTGTTTATGTTTTTTTTCTACATTTAGCAGAATTTACAAATTTAAGGAGGACTACTTACTATGGAGTATCGTATTGAAAGAGATTCCATGGGCGAGATGCAGGTTCCGGCAGATCGCTACTGGGCTGCTCAGACTCAGAGAAGTTATCAGAATTTCAAGATTGGTATTGAGAAGATGCCAACTGAAATTGTACATGCATTTGGTATCTTAAAGAAGGGTGCTGCAATTGCAAATTTCAATCTTGGTAAACTGGATGAGGAAAGAAAGAACATCATCTGCCAGGCGGCAGACGATGTAATTAGCGGCAAGCTGATGGACCATTTCCCACTTGCTGTATGGCAGACCGGAAGCGGTACACAGTCTAATATGAACAGCAATGAGGTTATCGCAAACCGCGGAAATGAGATCGCAGGAAAGAAGCTTCTTCATCCAAACGATCACATTAATATGTCACAGAGCTCCAATGATACATTCCCGACTGCACTTCATATCGCAGCAGCTATGAGTATCGAGGACAATCTGTTCCCGGCTATGGATAAGCTGACTGAGACCTTAAAGCGTCTTGAGTCTGAGAATGAGGATGTTGTTAAGAGTGGTCGTACTCATCTTCAGGATGCAGTTCCGATTCGTTTCTCTCAGGAGATCAGTGGCTGGAGAAATATGCTTGAGAAGACAAAGAAGATGTTAGAGGCATCTCTTCCAGGCTTAAAGGAGCTGGCACTTGGCGGTACTGCTGTTGGAACAGGACTGAATGCACCAAAGAACTTCGGACCAGAAGTTGCAAAGGTAATCAGCGAGCTGACAGGAAAAGAGTTTGTTACAGCTGAGAACAAGTTCCATGCACTTACAGCAAAGGATGATATTACATTTGCACACGGCGCATTAAAGGCACTTGCTGCTGATCTTATGAAGATTGCAAATGATGTTCGTTGGCTTGCAAGCGGTCCAAGATGTGGTCTTGGCGAAATTTCAATTCCGGAGAATGAGCCGGGAAGCTCTATTATGCCAGGTAAGGTAAATCCGACTCAGTGCGAGGCAATGACTATGGTTGCTGTTCAGGTAATGGGCAACGATGCTGCAATCGGATTCGCTGCAAGCCAGGGTAATTTCGAGCTGAATGTATTCATGCCGGTTATCGCATACAATTTCCTGCAGTCTGTAAGACTTCTGTCTGATGTCATCGTTTCCTTCAATGACAACTGTGCAGTTGGAATCAAGGCAAACAGAGAGAAGATGAAGCACAACCTGCACAACTCCTTAATGCTTGTAACTGCTTTGAACCCATACATCGGATATGACAACGCAGCAAAGACCTCTAAGAAGGCATACAAGGAGAATATTTCCTTAAAGGAAGCCTGTGTACAGTTAGGATTTTTGACAGCAGAGAAGTTTGATGAGGTATTCCATCCGGAAGAGATGGCATAAGCCGCAGGTAACGCCGCAGCTGTTTTGGCTGCGGCACAAAAACATAGCCACTATGTGGCAGAATGGAAGGAACTATGAAGTATAGCTACTACCCAGGGTGTACCCTGAAGACAAAGGCAAAAGAGCTCAATGACTATGCCATTGCTTCTGCAAAGGCACTGGGCATTGAGATGGAGGAGATTGAGGATTGGCAGTGCTGCGGCGGTGTGTATTCTACCGCTACAGATGAGATTGCCAATAAGCTTTCTTCCGTCAGAGCTCTGGCTCAGGCAAGAGATAAGGGACAGGATCTTCTGACTCTGTGCTCCGCTTGTCATAATGTAATTAAGCGTGTCAATAATGACATGAGAAACAACGAGGATTTCCGTACAAGAGCTAACAATTACATGGCACCTGATATGGAATACAATGGTGAGGCCAATGTAATTCATTACCTCGAGATGCTGCGTGATGTAGTAGGCTTTGATAACTTAAAGAAGGCAGTTGTAAATCCATTAAAGGGAAAGAAAATTGCTGCTTATTATGGCTGTCTGTTACTTCGTCCGGGCAAAGTAATGGAGTTTGATGATCCAGAGAATCCACAGATCATGGAGGATTTCATTAAGGCTATCGGTGCAACTCCAGTTATCTTCTCACAGCGCAATGAGTGCTGCGGCGGATACATGACCTTAAACGATAAGGAACTGGCACAAAAGAGAAGCAATGCGGTTGTAGCATCTGCTTTAGAGCAGCAGGCAGACTGCATGATCACAGCCTGTCCTCTTTGCCGTTACAACCTCGTAGCCAATGCAACTGAAAACCAGATTCCAGTTTACTATTTCACTGAGCTGTTAGCAGAGGCGCTTGGCGTAAAAGAGGAGGTGCAGGCATGAATATCAATAAAGAAATGATTACTGATATCAGTGGTGTGAACCCGCGCAAGTGTATGAAGTGCGGAAAATGTTCTGCAACCTGTCCGGCATTTGATGCAATGGATTATCATCCACATCAGTTTGTTGATATGGTAGAAAACGGAAGAATCGAGGCACTGATGCAGTCTAAGTCCATTTGGAACTGCTTAAGCTGCATGGCATGTGTACAGAGATGTCCAAGAAGCGTTGAACCTGGAAAATTAGTAGAAGCAATTCGTCTGGCTGTCATTCGTCAGCAGGGCATGAATCATTTAAGCGAGGAAGCAATTCCAGAGCTGCTTGATCCAGAGCTTCCGCAGCAGGCAATTGTCAGCGCATTCCGCAAGTATAAGAGATAAAGAAAGGCTGGTTTACATATGCAGAAAATAGGAGTATTTGTATGTTGGTGCGGAAGCAATATCGCAGCAACTGTCGATGTTGCGGCTGTGGTTGAAGCCTTAAAGGTTCAGCCGGGCGTAGTATACGCAACCGACTATCAGTATATGTGTTCTGCCAGCGGACAGAACATCATTAAGGATGCCATCAAGGAATACGGACTGACCGGCGTAGTAATCTGTTCCTGTTCTCCTCGTATGCATGAGGCAACCTTCCGCAAGACCGTACAGGCAGCGGGATTAAATCCATACATGCTTGAGATTGCAAACATTCGTGAGCAATGTTCATGGATTCATAAGGATATCAAGGAAGCAACTGAGAAGGCAATCATTTTAGGCCGTTCCGCAATCGCAAAAGTTCAGTTAAATGCACCTCTTACCTCTCAGACAAGCCCAGTTGTAAAGCGTGCGCTTGTAATCGGAGGCGGTATCGCTGGTATCCAGACTGCACTGGATATTGCAGATGCTGGTTTTGAGGTTGATATCGTAGAGAAGAAGCCAACAATCGGTGGTAAGATGTCTCAGCTTGATAAGACATTCCCAACACTTGACTGTGCGGCATGTATTTTGACACCAAAGATGGTAGATGCAGGTGCAAACGATAAGATTCATCTGTATACCTACTGTGAGGTAGATAAGGTTTCAGGTTTCGTAGGAAACTTCAGTGTAACCATCAAGCAGAAGCCGCGTTACGTTGATCCAGTAAAGTGTACAGGATGTGGTGCTTGTACCGAGAAATGTCCGTCCAAGAAGACACCAAACGAGTTTAACATGGGTCTGGACAACAGACCAGCAATCTACATCCCATTTGCACAGGCTGTTCCGAAGTTAGCAGTTATCGACCGCGATGCATGTATTCACTTTAAGACTGGCAAGTGCGGACTTTGTGTGAGAACTTGTGGTGCCGGAGCGATCAATTATGATCAGAAGGAAGAGTTTATCACCAAGGAGTACGGTGCAATCGTAGTTGCAACAGGTTACAATCAGATTAAGCCTGTTAAGTTTGATGAGTATCTGTATTCACAGAGCAAGGATGTTGTTACTTCCTTAGAGTTTGAGCGTATCATGAACGCAGCAGGCCCGACAAAGGGACAGCTTGTATGTCCGTCTGATGGAAGACATCCAAAGAAGATCGTATTTGTACAGTGTGTAGGCTCCAGAGGAGATTCCTGCAGAGACAAGTCTTACTGTTCAAAGATCTGCTGTATGTACACAGCAAAGCATGCAATGCTTGTAAAGGATCATCATCCGGATATCGACGTTACTGTATTTTATATTGATGTTCGTACACCAGGTAAGAACTTTGATGAGTTCTATCGTCGTGCTGTAGAGCAGTATGGTGTACATTATATTAAGGGTATGGTCGGAAAGGTAGAGCAGGGTCAGGGCTGCCTTAAGGTTCAGGCTTCTGATCTGTTAAACAACGAGCAGATCCATATGGATGCAGATATGGTTGTTCTTGCATCTGCAATTGAGCCAGATGAGAGCGCAAGAAATCTTGCAACGATGCTGACTGCAAGTATGGATACAAACGACTTCTTTACAGAGGCTCATGCAAAGCTTCGTCCTGTAGAGAGCCCGACAGCTGGTATCTTCTTATCAGGTGTTTGCCAGGGACCAAAGGATATTCCGGAGACTGTTGCACAGGCAAGTGCTGCTGCAGCAAAGGTAATCGGCCTTCTTGCAAAGGATTCCCTGCTTTGCAACGCATGTGTAGCTCATTCTGATGAGACATTGTGTAACGGATGTTCACAGTGTGCAAATGTCTGCGCATATGGTGCTATCACCTATGAAGAGAGACTTGTTATGGACAAGGGTGTTCGTGAGACAAGAAGAGTTGCAGTTGTTAATGAAGCAATCTGCCAGGGCTGCGGTGCTTGTACGGTTACATGTCCGTCCGGCGCTATGGACCTGAAGGGATTTGCAAATAATCAGATTATGGCGGAGGTAGACGCAATATGCAAGTAAATGAGACAAATGAAAACAAAGAGTTTACTCCTCTGATCGTGGCATTCTGCTGTAACTGGTGTTCCTATGCGGGAGCAGACTTAGCTGGAAGCAGCCGTCTGAATTATCCGGCAAATGTCAAGATTATTCGTGTACCATGCTCCTGCCGTGTAAATCCGCTGTTCATTTTGCGTGCGTTTGAGAGAGGTGCTGATGGTGTTATCCTGTGTGGATGTCATCCGGGCGACTGCCATTACACAACTGGTAACTACTACGCAAGAAGAAGAATGACACTTCTGTTCTCTATGCTTGATTATCTGGGCATTGAGAAGGAGAGAGCAAGAGTGGAGTGGGTTTCTGCAGCAGAGGGTGCAAGATTTGCATCTGTTATGAATGATTTTGTGGACACCATTACAAAGCTTGGTGAAAACAGAAAGTTGAGGGATCTGCGATGCGAGAAATAAAAGAATTACTGGTGTCAAAAATCAATGAGCTTATTGATAACGGCACTGTAGACCGCGTGATCGGCTGGAAGGCCGGTGAATTCTGCTACGACGTATCTCCGGCTATCTTCACAAAGGAGAATCTGGACGAACTCGTTTATAATAGCTTCTGCGGCGCAAACCAGAGTAAATTTTTAGTAGGCGCTGCAACAATGGATGTGCCGTTCCGTGCACCGAATGCACCGGAACCGCCGCAGCCAAAGAAGATCCTTGCACTGCTTAAGCCGTGTGACTGCTACAGCTACAATCAGCTGCAGACAGAGCACAGACTGGACGCAGAGAAGGTTTATGCACTGGGAATCCCATGTACCGGAATGATCGATGTTAATAAGATCAAGGCAAAGGGAATCACAGGTATCCTTGGCATCGAGGAAGAGGGCGATACCATTAAGGTAAAGACTCTTTACGGTGATGAGGAGTGCAAGAAGAGTGAAGTGCTGTTAGAGCGCTGTATGGTATGCAAGGGCAAAAATCATGTAGCCGGCGATGAACTTTTAATTCCAGATGAGGAAGCACCAGAAGTTCCAGTAAGTGCAGATCGTATGGCTGAGGTTGCAAAGCTTGAGGCAATGACAGAGCAGGAGCGTTTTGATTTCTGGAGAAGCCAGCTGTCAAAGTGTATCCGCTGCAATGCATGTCGTAATGCATGTCCAGCATGTACATGCCGTACCTGCGTATTTGATAACCCGAAGTCCGGAGTTGCTGCTAAGGTAAACAATACTGATTTCGAGGAGAATATGTTCCACGTTATTCGTGCATTCCATGTAGCTGGTCGTTGTACCGACTGTGGTGAGTGCAGCAGAGTATGTCCGCAGAACATTCCTCTTCATCTGTTAAATCGTAAGTTCATCAAGGATATTGATACATTCTACGGTGATTTCCAGGCAGGAACTGAGGTTGGCGTAAGAGGACCGCTGATTTCTTATACTAAGGAAGACTGTGAGCCGAGTATCGTTATGGAGAGGGGGAATTAATCATGTTAAAGATTGCTATGAGTGAGATTTCCCGCCTGTTTGATGCGATTCAGGCTGTGGATGAACTGTATTTGCCGGTAGAGAAGGGCAATGAGGTAGAATTTGGTCTTTATTCTGCAGATGCAAAGGTACGTCTTGATGCACTTCAGACTGTAAAGTCTGCAAAGGATATGTTCTTCCCGTTCCAGGAAGATCTGATGAAATTCCATATGGACGGAAAGAAGATCTCTGTAGAGGCAGCTGCAAAGAAGGATAAGGATTTTGTTGTATTTGGTGTCAGAGCATGTGATGCAAGAAGCTTTTCAATTTTGGATAAGGTTTTTCTTGCTGATCCGGTTGATACTTATTATCAGGCAAGAAGAGAGCATGGCATTGTTGTATCTATGGCATGTCACAGACCAGAGGAAACTTGTTTTTGCAGTACCTTTGGAATTGATGCAACTAAGCCAGAGGGTGATGTTGTAACATGGATCGCAGAGGATACCCTTTACTGGGAAGCACAGACAGAGAAGGGCGAGGGCTTAACTAAAAAGGTTGAGGCTGTTTTAGCAGAGAGCGATTCTAAGGCAGTAGAGGCACAGCAGGCTGCTGTTAAGGAAATCTTAAAGAAGCTGCCTCTTGCTGATCTTGATCTTTCCTATTTCACTTCTCATCCAGAGTTAGAGATCTTCAAGAGAGAAGAGTGGAAGGAACTGTCAAGCCACTGCTTAGGTTGCGGAACATGTACATTTGTATGTCCGACATGTCAGTGCTACGATGTGCGTGACTATGATACAGGACATGGTATTGAGCGTTACCGCTGCTGGGATTCCTGTATGTACCGTGATTTCACAATGATGGCTCACGGAACAAACCGTAAGAGTCAGGTAGAGCGTTTCCGCCAGAGATTCATGCACAAGCTGGTTTATAATCCGCTTAGAAATGATGGTGAGTTCTCCTGCGTAGGCTGCGGCCGCTGCTTAAAGAAGTGCCCAAATTCCCTGAATATCGTTAAGGTAGCAAAAACATTGGGAGGTACACAGGCATGAGTGAGAGAAGAGAAGAATTAATTCCTGCTCTTGGCGTTGTTACTGAGATCCGTAAGGATACACCGGATGTAAAGACATTCCGTGTTGTAACGCCAGACGGCAAGAAAGCATTTGAACATAAGCCTGGCCAGTGTGCCATGCTTTCCGTTCCAGGTGTAGGAGAGGGTATGTTTTCTATTACCTCTTCTCCGACACAGGAAGAATATATGGAGTTTTCCATTAAGAAGTGCGGATGTCTGACTAGCTGGCTTCATGCAATTGAACCAGGTCAGATGATCACAATCCGTGGACCATATGGAAATGGATTCCCGGTAGATACCGAGTTAAAGGGCAAAAATTTGCTGTTTATCGCAGGTGGTATCGGACTGGCTCCGCTTCATTCTGTAATCAACTATTGCCGTCACTATCGTGATCAGTACGGTGATATTGATATTATTTACGGTTCCCGTTCTATGGATGATCTTGTAGACATCAAGGAAATTCAGGACGAGTGGTGCAACGAGGAAGGAATTAACGTTCATCTGACTATCGACCGCCCGCAGGAGGGTTGGGATGGCCATGTTGGATTTGTTCCAAGCTACGTAAATGAGCTGAATCTTTCCTTAGACAAGACAATTCTGATCTGTGGACCGCCGATCATGATCAAGTTTACTCTGCAGAATCTGCAGGCACTGGGCTTCTCAAAGAGCCAGGTATATACAACCATGGAGCTTCGCATGAAGTGCGGTATCGGAAAGTGCGGCCGCTGCAATATCGGTTCCAAATATGTCTGCAAGGACGGTCCGGTATTCCGCTTCGACCAGCTGGATGAGCTGCCAGACGAGTATTAATCGCGAAGACAATGAGCCGTGCGCAGTCGAAGAAAAGTGAATGCATCATGTTTACATGAAAGCAGACACTTTTCTGAGACTGCATAGGGCGAAGCCCGCGTGCGAGCGTGCGCGAAGCACATGCGAGAGCAGCACGGCGCAATAAAGATTTGTAAATGAATATGGAGGAAATATAATAATGGACGAAATGATTACAGTTTATTTATATGGTAAGAAATATACTGTTCCCTCCAGCCTGACAATTATGGAAGCTTTTGAGTATTCCGGTTATCAGCTGGTTCGTGGCTGCGGCTGCCGTAACGGTTTCTGTGGTGCTTGTGCTACTATTTACCGTATTAAGGGTGAGACAACTCTTCATGGCTGCCTGGCATGTTCCACAAAGGTTGAGGACAACATGTGTGTAGCATCTCTGCCGTTCTTCCCGTTAGAGAAGGAAATCTATAACATTGAGGAGATCCGTCCAACTCAGGAGATCATGATGCAGCTGTATCCGGAGATCTATTCCTGTATCGGATGTAATGCCTGTACAAAGGCTTGTACACAGCAGTTAAACACCATGCAGTACATTGCATATGCACAGCGCGGTGAGTACGAGAAGTGTGCAGAGGAGTCCTTCGACTGTGTAATGTGTGGTGTCTGCTCATCCAGATGTCCGGCTGGAATTTCTCATCCGCAGGTTGCATTACTTGCAAGAAGATTGACCGGTAAGTACTTAAAGCCAGAAGCAAAGCACCTGACAAAGCGTGTTGAGGAGATTGCAGAAGGAGATTTCGATGAGGCGATGAAGGAAATCATGAGCAAGTCTGTAGACGAGCTGAAGGATATGTACAACAATCGTGTAATCGAAAAATAAAGGAGGACGAATAAGATGAGCTTTCCATATACAGAGGAAATGATGGAGTCTGTCAAGAAAGTTGAAGCTACCAGAGCAGCCCGTATGGCAGCAGAGCCGAGACGTATGACAGCAGAAGAAAAGGATGCACTGCTTGAGCAGTATCATCCAGACTATAATCTTTCTAGCTTTGCAGAGATTATAGTAGGACCGAACAAAGGCGAGAAGGCTCCGAAGGAGTTAGTAGAGCTTTTACAGGCAAAGAGCCGTGTTCAGGGAATGACCTTAGATCTGGCTCATCCGGATTATGACGTTGACGTTCTTGTTATCGGCGGCGGCGGTTCCGGTGCATCTGCAGCAATTGAGGCACACGAGGCAGGCGCAAACGTAATGATCGTTACCAAGCTTCGTATCGGTGATGCCAACACCATGATGGCAGAGGGTGGTATCCAGGCAGCAGATAAGGAAAATGATTCTCCAGCACAGCATTACTTAGATGTAATGGGCGGCGGACATTTCGCAAACGTTCCAGAGCTTGTTGAGAAGCTTGTTATGGACGGACCAGATTGTATCAAGTGGTTAAATGACCTTGGCGTTCTGTTTGATAAGGATAAGGACGGCAACATGATTACCACACACGGCGGCGGAACTTCCAGAAAGAGAATGCATGCAGCAGCAGACTACTCTGGTGCTGAGATCATGAGAGTTCTTCGTGATGAGGTTCAGAACCGTAAGATCCCGGTTGTTGATTTCACATCTGCAATCGAGATCATCAAGGATACTGAGGGTAAGGCAGCTGGTGCTGTTTTACAGAACATGGAGACAGGTGAGATCTTAATCGCTCGTGCAAAGTGCGTAATCATCGCAACTGGTGGTGCAGGAAGACTTCACTATCAGGGATTCCCAACATCCAACCACTACGGTGCAACAGCAGATGGTCTGGTACTTGCTTACCGTGCAGGTGCAAGACTTCTGTATCAGGATACCTTACAGTATCATCCAACTGGTGTTGCATTCCCATCTCAGATCTACGGTGCACTCGTAACTGAGAAGGTTCGTTCCATGGGCGCACAGTTCGTCAATGTAAACGGTGAGGCATTTATGCATCCACTGGAGACCAGAGACGTTGCTGCATCTGGTGTAATCCGTGAGGTATCCAGAGGAAACGGTGTTCATACACCACTTCGCGATGGTATCTGGCTGGATAGCCCGATGATCGATGCAATCCACGGCGAGGGAACTCTGGAGAAGAGACTTCCAGGTATGCTTCGTATGTACTTAAGATATGACATCGATATGAGAAAGGTGCCGATCGTAATTTACCCAACACTGCATTACCAGAACGGTGGTGTTCGTGTCAGCGTAAATGGTATGTCTGATGTTGAGAATCTGTATGTTGCAGGTGAGGCAGCAGGTGGTGTTCATGGAAGAAACCGTCTGATGGGTAACTCACTTCTGGATGTTATCGTATTCGGTCGTAATGCAGGTCAGGAAGCAGGTAAGCAGTTTAAGAATGTTACACTGTCTGATCTGACACTGGAGCATGTTGACAACTTCGAGAAGGAGTGTGAGGCAGCAGGCATCCATACCGATGAGGTATCTCCGAAGATCTTACCAGATTACAGAAGAAAAAAGTAATTCAATAAAATAAAAGCAAAAAAGCCGGGGAAACCCTCCGGCTTTTTTGAGCACAATGAAATAATATGATATCAGGGTCAAAAGCTCCAAAAGCCGTTCGTGCTTGCACGATTAGGTTTTTGAGCTTGGGACCCGCAAAAACATGAGGATGCAGCGATTTTCAAAGAAAATCAGCGAATCCGAATGTTTTTTAGAATTGCGAAAGTTGCATAGCAACGGAGCAATTCGTGGATATCAGTTGGGGGCAAAATACCTTTTGCCCCCAACATCATAATATCAAAATAAAAATAGGGGAAACGGCTATGGGATATGTAAACAGTGTCCTCTCAAATCCGGCATTTCAAGTTTTTTTAATTGCAATGATCGGATATATCATAGGACGTATTAAAATTAAAGGAATTGAGGTAGGAGATGCCGGCATTCTGATTGTATCACTGATTGCCGGACACTTTGGAGTAACCTGTCCGTCATTTGCAAAGAGCATCGGTATTGTATTGTTTGTAGCATCGGTTGGTTTGATTGCTGGACCAAAGTTTTTTCATAATTTCATGCACAACTTCAAGTCTTACGTTATACTTGGCTTTTGCATTATTATTGCCGGCGGACTTTGTACAGCAGCTATCTGTCTGATTGGAAATGTAAATGGTGCTTTGGCAGCCGGACTGCTTTCAGGTGCCCTGACAAGTACACCAGGATTTGCAGCCGCACAGGAGGCAGCTGGCAGCGCAAAGGATATTGTATCAGTAGGCTATGGAATTGCCTACCCATTTGGTGTTATTGGAGTCGTACTGTTTGTGCAGCTGATGCCAAAAATCTTAAAGGTTGATATGGCAAAGGAACGCGCAAAGCTTGCAGAGGATGCAGGAAATGCACCAAAGAGTTTTAAGACAAAGGGTTTAATCGCTGTTGATTCGCTTGGCATGATGCCGCTTTGCCTGACAATCGTACTTGGCTTAATCATTGGTCTTATAAAGATTCCGCTTCCAGGCGGTGCTTTCTTTTCACTTGGAACATCTGGCGGTCCGTTAATTGCTGGTCTGTTAATTGGTCATATTGTGCACATTGGACCGATTGATCTAAAGCCGAAAAAGAGCGTCATGGAATGTATGCGTGAATTTGGTCTGATTCTTTTCCTGATAGGAGCAGGCTGCGAGGGTGGAGCTGGTTTTGTCGATACACTTATAGAACAAGGTCCGATTCTTTTCGTGTACGGAATGATAATGACACTTGTTCCGATGATTGTTGGTTACTTATTTGCAAAGAAGGTATTAAAGCTTCCGATCCTCAACAACATGGGTGCCTTGTGCGGTGGTATGACAAGTACACCAGCACTTGGCTCACTGATTCAGGTAGCAGGAACGGATGATGTGGCATCTGCCTATGCATCAACCTACCCAATTGCACTTGTAACAGTTGTTCTTGTGGAGCAGATGATAGTGCTGTTGTTCTAACTAAAGTTAAATGAGAAAAACTATCAAAAAGGCAATTCGCAGCAAATGCGGGTTGCTTTTTTTGCTGCCTTTCATGTATAATGCATTGGCTAGAAATACAAAGAGAAAGGAAAACACGAATGATCAAAAAACGACTTTTAAATATGGTGCCAGAAAGTAAGCGCTATATTGCTTTTAATGTATTGTTTCAGTGGATCTCGTTGATTGCCAATATTGTTATGATGGCAGCAATCACAGGACTTTTGGCATCACTGTTTTTGGGAACCAATAGCAATGAGCAGATTGGAAAAACAGCAGTGATTTGCGTGATCGTACTTTTTGTGCGTGCAATTTGCAGTATCTGTTCTTCCCGCATGGGATATCTGTCATCCAAGACGGTAAAGAAAGTAATCCGCGAGCAAATTTATAAGAAGCTTCTTCGACTGGGAACTGGCTACAAAGAAAAGGTTCAAACCTCTGAGATCGTACAGGTGGCAGTAGAGGGTGTTGAGCAGCTTGAGACGTATTTTAGCGCGTATATGCCACAATTTTTCTATGCAATGCTTGCACCGCTAACTCTTTTTATTGTCCTTTGCTTTGTCAATGTGCCATCAGCAGTGGTTCTTCTTATCTGTGTTCCGTTAATTCCGATCGCGATTGCAGCTGTACAGACATGGGCGAAAAAGCTGTTGTCGAAATATTGGGGGCAGTATACAGCACTTGGTGACACATTTCTTGAAAATTTACAGGGGTTGACAACACTGAAAATTTACCAGTCAGATACCTACAAAAATGAAGAAATGAATCAAGAAGCAGAAAAGTTTCGAAAGATCACAATGAAGGTGCTGACGATGCAGCTAAATTCAATTACGATTATGGATTTTATCGCATATGGAGGTGCCGCACTTGGAATGATTCTTGCTGCGACGCAGTTTCAGTCTGGTCATGTCGATTTACAGGGTTGTCTTTTGATTATTCTTTTATCAGCAGATTTCTTTATTCCGATGCGTCAGC
The DNA here is from genome assembly GCF_020687335.1 of Anthropogastromicrobium aceti. Lineage (NCBI taxonomy): Bacteria > Bacillati > Bacillota > Clostridia > Lachnospirales > Lachnospiraceae > Anthropogastromicrobium > Anthropogastromicrobium aceti. The sequence continues at coordinate 78,134 of NZ_JAJEQN010000003.1, read as the reverse complement.
TTGGCTCCTTCTTCCATATTGCAATGAATGGAATGGCAGCAAGCGACAAGATTTTCGCACTCCTTGATTTACCAGAGCCAGATCAAGCAAAAAAGGATTGCCAGAGGGAAGGAGATATTGTCTGCGAAAATGTTTGTTTTTCCTACGATGGAGAGAGACAAGTTCTTACAGATATCAATTTAACGATTGCAAAGAAAGGACTCACCGCGATTGCAGGAGAGAGTGGATGTGGAAAATCAACGATTGCATCCATTTTGATGGGCAGATCAAAAAATTATAAAGGAAGCATCAAAATTGGTGATACAGAGCTTCGTGACATTTCAGAAGAAAGTCTGCTGAAGCATATTACCTATGTCAGTCATCAAAGCTATCTGTTTAAGGGAACTGTTCGTGAGAATTTGCTGATGGGCGACCCAAAAGCAATCGACGACAAGCTGTGGGAAGTGCTAGAGCACGTCAATTTGGCAGCATTTTTGAGGACAGAAAACGGACTTGACACAGTTGTCCTAGAAAAGGGAAGCAATTTTTCAGGTGGACAGTGTCAAAGACTTGCACTTGCAAGGGCACTTCTTCACGATAGCCCAGTCTATATTTTTGACGAGGCAACTTCGAATATTGATGTGGAGAGTGAAAATGATATTATTGCGGAAATGCTTAGAATGGCTCAGACCAGGAGTGTGTTTGTCATCTCACATCGACTTGCCAATATCACAAAAGCTAACCAAATTTATGTGATGGAGAAAGGAATGATTTGCGAGAGCGGAACACAAGATGAACTTCTTGCAAAGAAAGGTGTCTATAAAAAACTGTGGGAAACACAGCAAAGCCTAGAGAAGTATACGAAATCAGATACGAAAGTAGGAAAGGAGAAGTTGGCATGAAACAAGCAAAGAAACGAAGCAATTTTCAAATCATGAGCCGATTGATTGGATTGGTAAAACCGCTCACTGGCTATATGGTGCTTGCCATTTTAATGGGTCTTGCCGGGCATTTGTGCGCAAGTTTTATTACTATTCTTGGCGCTTATGGTGTGTTACATGTGCTTGGCATAAAGACAAGCGTGTCACTTGGATGGATTTTTGCACTAGCTGTCGGATTTGCGTTGGTTCGTGCCGGTCTTCGATATGGCGAGCAAAGCTGCAATCATTTTATCGCATTTAAGCTTCTGGCGCTAATTCGTGATCAAGTATTCATTGCTCTTAGACGACTCTGCCCAGCAAAGCTAGAAGGGCGAGACAAGGGAGATTTGATCAGTGTCATCACATCCGATATTGAGCTTTTGGAAGTATTCTATGCGCACACAATCTCGCCGACAGCGATCTCATTTTTATTTACAATTATCATGTGTCTTTTTATTGGAAGCTTTCATGTTGTGGCAGGAATTTTGGCACTCATTGCCTATCTGACAGTGGGAATCTTTGTCCCATTGTTGATCTCACGCGCGAGTGGCGATGTAGGTATGAGTTTTCGAAAAGGAGCAGGAGAGTTATCTGCATTTGTCTTAGATAGCCTTCGTGGTCTTTCAGAGACACAGCAGTATGCCCAGGGAAACATTCGCTTACAGCAGATGAATGAAAAGACGAAGCGTCTAAGTAAAGATGAGGCACAGATGAAGCGTATGTCAGGGCGCAATACCGCAATTACAAACAGTGTGATTTTAGTGTTCGATCTGGCAATGTTATTTGTCTGCACAATACTTTATCAGAAGGGAGCAATTGAGTTTGCAGGCGTTTTAATTTCAACTGTTGCTCTTATGAGTTCATTTGGCCCGTGTGTTGCACTGGCTGCGCTCGGAAGCACGCTTCAAAATACATTTGCAGCAGGAAACCGAGTGCTGGATATTTTAGATGAAAAGCCTCTTGTAGAGGAGATTACGGGAAAAGCGCCGGTTGTATTTGAAAGTCAAGCAAAAGGAAAGAGCAAGAATATTAGTGTCGAAAATTGCGACGCATTTTGCGACAAGAAGGCAGATCTAGCTCCAGCAGCCGAGGTAAGCCATCTAAGCTTTTGCTATGAGTCAGAGGAGATTTTATCAGATGTGTCAGCTGTGATTCCAAGAAATCAAATTGTCGGAATCGTTGGAAAGAGTGGAAGTGGAAAATCAACACTATTAAAACTTTTGATGAGATTTTGGAGACCAAGTTCTGGAAGAATTTCGGTTGCTGGAAAATCAATTGAACAGATTAACACATCCGATCTTCGTCAAATGGAAAGTTTTGTTACACAGGAAACCTATTTGTTTCATGATAGCATTCGAAACAATATAAAAATTGCAAAGCTTTCAGCGACAGATGAAGAAATCGAAGTAGCTTGCAAAAAGGCATCGGTCCATGACTTTATCATGTCACTTCCCAAAGGATATGATACATCGGTTGGAGAACTTGGCGATACACTTTCTGGCGGAGAAAGACAGCGTATTGGACTTGCCAGAGCATTTTTACATGATGCGCCACTGATGTTACTCGATGAGCCAACCAGTAATCTTGACAGTTTAAACGAGGCAGTCATTTTAAAATCACTCTATGAACAAAGAAGCGATAAGACGATCGTACTTGTCTCTCACAGAGAGTCCACAATGAAGATTGCAGATACGGTTTATGCGATGGAAGAACTGACGAAAGGTGATGTTAGAGAAAGCTAAGAATTTCTGATAATTGTTGATAAGAAACGTGATAAGTTTCGCAAAAAATAAAAATTAGAAAGAGAAAAAACTTGAAAGAAACGAAAAAAATTCAGTCAAAGAGGGAGAGAGAGCAATACGTCGTCTCCCAGATGATCGAACTGTATTGCAAAAAACAACATAAAAGTAAAAACGGTGCACTCTGCAAAGACTGCCAAGAATTAAAAGATTATGCCTGGCAGCGGAGCGAAAAGTGTCCATTCATGGAAACAAAAACTTTTTGCTCCAATTGCAAAGTGCACTGTTACAAGCCTGCGATGCGTGAAAAAATACGCGAGGTTATGCGCTTTTCTGGGCCGAGGATGCTTTTTTACCATCCGATGCTTGCAATTCGACATCTGATCGAATCCAAGTGGGAAAAGAAAAATTTAGACGGTTCCGTCTGAAATCAGATATTTCTCGAGCAGTGTGAACGGCAGTGATCCAAGATTTAAGTAGGCAGCATACATATTTTTATCGGATGAGTATCCATCAGCTATCTGTTCAAACAGATCCTCGGTCTTATAGTATCCGACGCTGTATGGCAGATAGACGCCAGGATCGTTAGCGCAGGTATCTATAAAATTCTGGCAAGTGTTTTTATCTAATTCGCCATAATAGGTGCTTAAAAAATCAGATGTTTCTTCTATGCCCCAGCCTTCGTAATTGACACCTATGTCAACAACGGACAGTGCAGCCATTCCAAGGATCAGGTTAGTAAAGTAGGCATCAGCAGTTGCTTCGTCAATTCCTGCCCATTCAAGAGAAAGCTTTTCAACGTAATAAGCCCAACCTTCTGAGGTACCAAGAGAACCAATGAGAGTCTCAATATTGTATTCAAAAGAATTTTGCATAAAATACTGGTGCTGATAAAGATGACCAGGATAGCCCTCATGTGCCATTGTAGTCCAAAGAACCATCGAATCATCGCCAACTTCGCTGGGGTTAATTCGGATAATGTTTCGACTTTCGTTATCAAGCGGGCTTGACAGATAGTAGGCCAGATTGTTCGGAACCCGAAGTGCTTCTGGAAGGTAGCTTAGTGTATATGTGGTATCACCGATATCCGGCATACATTCGGCTGCCTTTTGATTTAATGTCTGAAGAATAGCATCAGCGTCTGCTTTTGGTGCTGTCAGGGAATCAAGATCATTTAACAAATTAGGATTGTAAGAGTAAGACTGCGACAGGTTCATAAGCCCCTGTGTCAGCTTATCTGTCAGATAATCCTTAAGCTCAAGCGGTGTCATATCAGTTCCTGTATTGTCTCTTACTAAAAGTTCATAATATTCCTTACCCTGATCATAAAAAGCAAGACCTTTGCTCTCACCGGCAGAGGCTTTTTTATTTTCTAATGTTTCATAGAAAGAAGAAAAAGCAGGAAGAACTTCATCGGTCAACACTGTCTTTACCTGTTTTGTATAGTTATTAACTACATCATCAGATAATCCGGTTTCACTCACATTTGACTCAAACGCCTCAAGGTAGGGATGATTTTCTAATGTTGTCATCGCATCCTTATTTTCCAGTGCCTGCTCAAAGGCATAGAGGCTAGGCACATAGCCAATGCTTTCCTGATGTTCAATTTCCTTCACAACGTCATTTAAAAAACGTGGGATGTCTCTTAATACATCCAAATAGTTAATTATGTCCTGTTCAGACAAAAGATAATATTCAGTAATAGTTGTGTTTAAAGTGGATAAAATGCCGCTCATAGGTCCTAAGGTACTCGTATAGTCAGGAAGAGTGCAATATTCCAGATTAATGTCAATATAGTGATTCATTAGCTGGTATACCTGCTTTTGCTTTGCTGTCAGTGAATTGTATTCTACTGCTGAGAGATTCTCTTTTGCACGATTTAATATTTCAGCAGTCTCAGTGAAGGTTTCACTAAAGGAGCCAAGTGGTGGATTATCAGACGATTTATAATCTTCTGGAAAAGAAAAGGAATAGTGCAAATTAATAGGCGAAGAATCCATGATATCCCAAAAGAAAGTGTTGGCAGCATTGTCAAAAGCATCCTCTGTATTAGACGCGGCGTGTACTTTAACAGTGGTTGTTAGTGCCAGAGAGGGAATCAAAGCAGTACTTAAAAGAAATTGTTTTGCATGTAATTTTAAAAAAAACATAAAATCTCCTTTCATCATAAAAATAGTGTTTCAAATATAGAGAAAAATATGCTATGATACAGAGAGTGCTTTTAATGGCACAATCAGCATCATAATGATAAAGTTTTGCTGTTAAAAAGCTAACTATAATCATACCATGCATGGGCAACCAGACGCAAGCAAAAAAGGCAGGAAATGAAATTCATGGAGAAAAAGAATCAGAATACAAATAAAAAAATAATACAGACATCAAACAAACAGGTACATCAAATGCGAGATACCAGAACAAAAAACGCTTCACAGAAGCGCTCAAAAAAACATCGAAAAAAGCAGGTATTTGGCAGACAATCCATTTTTGCAGGCGGCTTTTGCATTGTGGCTGCGCTTGCAATAGTGATTGGAATTTTTGTTTCAAATAAAACAAAAACACCGTATGAAAAGCAGGTGATTACGCTGTATGAAAAGGAAAATGAATCACTCGCAGAGCAGCAGACAAATCCTGAGGCAGGTATGGACGAGGGAATTTCTTCAGGCTTAAAACAGGTAAGAGATTATGGTGTGAAGCTGCCGGAGAGCTTTCAGAATCCGCCAATTTTTGAGAGTACATTTACTAGCACAGGAGATACTGTTCTTGATACAGCGAATCGTTATGCTGCAATGTATGATTATGATAAGGCAATTGAGACGATTCAGGCAGTGAGCGGCTATGAGAGTAATGCAGAGTATACAAAGGCTCTTGAGGAATATGATCTTGAAAAGTCCCGTCTATTCCAGTGGAATGACAATTACACAATTACACATATTTTCTTTCATACTTTGATTGTAGATCCTGAAAAGACATTTGATGTTTCACTTAGCAGCAAGGCGCAGGTGATTGCATATAACGAAGCTATGACCACAATTGATGAGTTTGTAAAAATAATTCAGAAAATGTACGATGACGGATATGTGCTTGTAGGTCTTCATGATGTGGCGGAAATGGTAACTCAGCCAGATGGAACACAGATCATGCAGATGAAGCCGATCTATCTTCCAGCAGGAAAAACACCATTTGTGCTGTCACAGGATGATGTCTGCTACTATGAGTATATGACAGGGCAGGGCTTTGCAGATCGCTTTGTGCTTGATGAAAATGGAAAGATTACAAATGAATATACGCTTGACGATGGCACTGTAATACGCGGCTCCTTCGATGTGCTTACCATTTTAGAGGATTTTATCGAGGCACATCCAGATTTTTCGTACCGCGGTGCGCGTGGAACAATTGCAGTCACTGGTTATAATGGTATATTTGGTTATCGTACCTCTGACTATTGGTACAATTGGAACTGCGAATATTTTGATCAGCAGAATGCAGAGGAACGACAGCGTATGTACTACAATAATGAAAACATTGAGGCAGATAAGGCAGCGGCCAAAGAGATTGCCACCGCAATGAAAGAGCTTGGATGGACAATTGCAAGTCATAGCTGGGGCCATATTTACATTGGAAGCAGCAGTTATGGTCGCGTCTGCTGGGATAGTGACATGTGGGAGAGAGAGGTAGCACCGCTTGTTGGAGGAACAGATATTATCATTTTTGCATTTGGTGAAGATCTAGACGGCTGGCAGGGCTATGCAGCTGACAATGAGAAGTTCTTGTATTTAAAACAAAAAGGCTTTGACTATTATTGTAATGTAGATGCATCAAGTGAACATTGGATTCAGATTGGCGCGAACAAGGATTATTTCCGTCAGGCAAGACGAAATCTGGACGGAACTCGTATGTGGGAGGCAGTTATGAGCTATACTGACAGCAGCTATCATAACCGTTTATCAGATTTGTTTGATGCAAGAGACATCTTTGATCCAGCAAGACCAACACCTGTAGAGTAATGAATATTGTGTGTAAATATACATATTTGCGGAATAAAGACAGTAAGAAAAAGGGGAGCAGAGCTCTCCTTTTTCTTTTGTCTGAATGTGTTTGCTCGAAAGAAAAACAGGAATTTCAAAGGTTTTTCAGAATAAATTTAAAAAATATGTATGAAAAGCATCATATTCTTTTGAATATCTGCGAATTTTTTTACATAATTCATATTGAAAAAAATTAAAATGTGTAATACAATAATACTCACGAGCGCTGCATAGGCAAAGCAAAATGCATGCAGTGAACGGAATACGCATACGAGTTTGCATGAAAACTGTATAACGGTGAAGCACAAAACTGTATAGACTGAGGAGGCTGCATATTATGAAAGCATATAAGGATATGACCAGAGAAGAGCTTTTTGCTGAGAAGGAAAAGCTTGAAGCGATGTATCAGGATTACAAGGGACAGAATTTAGCACTTAACATGTCCAGAGGTAAGCCGTCAGCATCACAGCTTGATCTGTCCAAGGGAATGATGGACGTGCTTAAGTCTGATTCGAATCTGACATGTGAGGATGGTACCGATTGCCGTAACTACGGTGTCCTTGATGGAATCCCAGAGGCAAAGCGTTTGTTAGCTGGCATGATAGGTGCAAAGCCAGAGCAGGTAATTGTATATGGCAACTCCAGTCTGAATGTTATGTATGATTCTGTTGCTAGATGTATGTATGAGGGTGTCTTAGGAGGAAAGCCATGGGCACTTCAGGGCAAGGTTAAGTTCTTATGTCCAGTTCCAGGCTATGATCGTCATTTTGGCATTACTGAGCATTTTGGCGTAGAGATGATTAATGTGCCTATGACGCCAGACGGACCAGATATGGATATGGTTGAAAAGCTTGTTTCTGAGGATCCACTAGTAAAGGGTATCTGGTGTGTTCCGAAGTATACAAACCCACAGGGCTATGTATACTCAGATGAGACAGTACGCCGCTTCGCAAACTTAAAGCCGGCAGCAGAAGATTTCCGTATTTTCTGGGACAACGCATATTGTATCCATCACCTGTATAACGGTGAGCCTGCACAGATCTTAAACATTCTTGATGAGTGTGAGAAGGCAGGAAATCCGGATATGGTATATGAGTTCGTATCTACATCTAAGGTTGTATTCCCAGGTTCTGGTATGGCAGCACTCGCAGCCTCCACTGCAAATGTAGCTTCCATCAAAAAGCAGATGGCAGTTCAGACTATCGGCCATGATAAGGTAAATCAGCTGCGTCATGTTCGTTTCTTCGGCGATAATGAGGGAATGGAAGCACATATGAAGAAACATGCAGATCTGATTCGTCCGAAGTTTGAAGCACTGATTTCCATCATGGAAGAAGATCTTGGTGGACTGGATATCGCAGAGTGGACCAACCCTAAGGGCGGCTACTTTATTGGATTTGACTCAATGCCAGGCTGCGCAAAGGAAATCGTAGCAAAGATGAAAGAGGCAGGCGTTATCCTGACAGGAGCAGGTGCAACCTTCCCATATCATATCGATCCGCAGGACAGAAATATTCGTTTGGCACCGACCTTCCCGACCATTGATGAGTTAAAGCTTGCATCAAGAGTATTTACAGTATGCGTAAGACTTGTATCAGCAGAGAAGCTGCTGGCAGAAAAGGCGTAAAATTCAACCCGGAAGTTTCACGTTACTTTGAAAGTCCTGCTACAACGTTCGGCTTCGTGAAAGCCATTCGCCTCAGGGCTTGTTAGGTAACGGTGGTGGCACGGAAAGTATAATTTAAGAATAAAAAGCAGCCTGAAATTAGGGCTGCTTTTTTACTATACAGCTTAAAAAATACTTCTTTTATATAAGTTTTTAAGGTTAAACCTGAAAAACTCATTTTATTTATGGAGTTTTTATGGTATAATTACAAAAGAGGAGGTGATTGTATGATTTTGAGACCAGATTATATTGAAGCTGTCAAACCATTTATGGATGCACCGCTTGTTAAAATTCTTACAGGTGTTCGCCGCTGCGGAAAATCTACTATTTTTGAAATGATTCGTCAGGAATTACTTGAAAGAGGTATACCAGAAGATCATATTATTATGAAAAAATATACAGAGATGGATATACCAGATACGATTACGGCAAAGCAAATGTATGATGAACTTGTTTCAAGAGTAGAAGATGATAAGCGTTATTATTTTTTGCTAGATGAAATTCAGGAAATTAAGGGATGGGAAAAGGCTGTTAATAGCTTGCTTGAGGGAATGAACGCTGACATTTATGTGACAGGATCAAATTCAAAGCTTATGTCAAGTGAGATTTCCACATATTTGACAGGGCGTTATATTTCAATTCCAGTGTTTACGCTCTCTTTCAGAGAATATCTGGAATTTAAAAAGGAGAGTACACAGTCATATGATAAGCTTTTGGAAGAATATATTAAATTTGGTGGATTTCCAATCATTGCGCTTGGCGAATACGAACAGCAGTCAGCATATCAGATTGTAGATGGAATTTATCATACAGTGGTATCGCGTGATATTGTAAAAAGACATAGGATTAACAAACAGGATCTGTTTGATCGTGTTGTAAAATATGTCATTGAAAATATGGGAAAGACATTTTCGGCAAGTTCGATTTCTAATTTTTTGAAAAGTGAAAACAGAAAGGTGTCCATAGAAAGTATTTATAATTATTTACGATGGTTAGAGCAGGCATTTATTATATTTCCATGTGAACGATATGACATGCAGGGGAAGAGTATTTTAAAGACGCAGGAAAAATATTATTTGGCAGATGTTTCATTTCGATATGCACTATTTGGCTATAACAGAAAGATGCTAGATGGTGTAATGGAAAACATTGTCTACCTTGAATTGTGTCGCAGAGGCTATGATGTGTATGTTGGAAAGAATAATACAAAGGAGATTGATTTTATCGCAATTCATAAGGATGAGAAAATTTATGTACAGGTATGCGTACAAATTCCAGAGAATTCGAATCGTGAAGTAGGAAATCTTATGGAAATACGAGATCATTATCCGAAATATGTTGTAACATTGAATGAGATGGATGTTGGAATTGAAAATGGAATTCGAATTGTACATCTTCGAGATTTTTTGCTTGCAAAGCAGTGGTAATAAAGAAATAAAAAATAGGCAAGTCTGATGGCTCGCCTATTTTTTTCTATAATATTATTTTGCCCATTCTCCAATTGGAAGCTCGGTCATAGTGCCGCCCTTTAATTCAATGAAGTTGGTGTCGTTTACACAGATCCATACAGATGCTGCACTTGGGTTGTATACATGTGAGCAGTCTGCGGTGTACTGAAGTCTCTTTGCTGCGTCAAGGTAATCAACGATTTCGATGTTGGTTGCATACCAGATATCGTCGCGTTTGCCGACTAACTTGCAGAAGTCTTCCATGAGTTCCCAGTTATTCTGATTAGTGAACTCATAGCTGTGACCCCATACATACATCATGTACAGATACTGCTTCTTGAACAGATCAACAAACTGCTGGCCAAGCTCAAGCAGATTTTTATTGTGATGGCAGGTTGGATTCCACTCAAGGAAGTTTTCTGGCATTGCAAAGGACATTGTGCTTGTTACAGTACGTGCATAGCGAATGCCAAGAGACGGAAGTGCATTTATGATTTCCTTTGAGTAAGAGCCATTCGGGTAGGAGAGTCCGCGTACCGGATATCCCATGATTGCCTCAAGATTTTTACGGTCATCAAGTACCTGAGATACTACCTGCTCCATAGGGCAGCGTGCAATTGTCGGGTGAGTTAATGTATGGCAGGAAACTTCATGTCCTTTGTAGAGTTCCTGATATTCAGAGGTTGGAATACGTGTGTCCATCTCCAGACCGGAATTTAAATGGAATGTACCTTTGATGCCATATTTATTAAAGATGGAAACAAGGCGGCGATCTTCTAATTTACCATCGTCGTAGCTCATTGTTAAAACCTTGTGTTTTCCGCCCGGAAAACAGGTATAAATTGTAGGGAGTTTTCTTTCGCTCATAATAATCCTCCATATTTTGCATAGTAATGCAGTGTAGTGTTCGAGTCGGAAAAGATGCCGATGCACGAATCCGTGAACTGAATTTAAGTATAGCAGATCCTTAGTCAAAGTGCAAGAAAGCATATGAAAAAAAAGAAAAGCGTCAAGAAAATTGATGTAGAAGTTGTACAAACAAGTTGACTTTTATAGGGCCATGCATTATGATTATTACAAATGCATGGATAAGAACTTTGGTCCATGACAATGATTTGGAGGTGTATGTTATTATGAAATTTTTTATTGATACTGCCAATGTTGATTACATTAAAGAGGCAAATGATATGGGAATTATCTGCGGTGTTACCACAAATCCGTCCCTGATTGCAAAGGAAGGACGTGTTTTTGAGGAAGTAATCGCAGAGATCGCATCAATCGTAGATGGCCCGATCAGCGGTGAGGTTAAGGCAACCACAACAGATGCTGAGACTATGATTAAGGAGGGTATTGCAATCAGCAAAATTCATAAGAACATGGTTGTAAAGATCCCGATGACAGCAGAAGGCTTAAAGGCAACAAAGGCACTTTCCGCAATGGGAATCAAGACAAACGTGACGCTTGTATTCTCAGCAGCACAGGCACTTCTTGCAGCAAGAGCAGGTGCAACATATGTTTCTCCATTCCTTGGAAGACTTGATGATATTTCTACACCAGGTATGGATCTGATCCGCACTATCGCTGATATCTTTGCTATGTATGATGACATTGATACGCAGATCATTGCAGCCAGCGTAAGAAATCCGATTCATGTAATCGACTGTGCGCTTGCAGGTGCTGATATCGCAACAGTTCCATACAATGTACTGATGCAGATGGTAAAGCATCCATTAACAGATCAGGGTATTGAGAAGTTTAAGAAAGATTACATCGCTGTATTTGGCGAGTAATTAAGTGAGTAATTCAGGTGCGCGTAAAATGCGTGCTGAAAAATAGATACATATAATGTAGGAGGCATATTTATCATGAACAACATTCCTCAGGTAAAATTAGGAATCGTAGCAGTCAGCCGTGACTGTTTCCCGGAAAGTCTTTCTGTAAATAGAAGAAAGGCTCTTGTAGCAGCATATGCAGAAAAGTATGATGTACAGGACATTTACGAATGTCCAGTCTGTATCGTAGAGAGCGAGATCCACATGGTTCAGGCTCTTGAGGATATCAAGAAGGCAGGATGTAATGCACTTTGCGTATATCTTGGAAACTTTGGCCCAGAGATTTCTGAGACACTTCTTGCAAAACATTTCGATGGACCGAAGATGTTTGTTGCAGCAGCAGAGGAGAGCCAGAATGACCTTTCAGATGGCAGAGGTGATGCATACTGTGGTATGCTGAATGCAAGCTACAACTTAAAGCTTCGCAATGTAGGTGCTTACATTCCGGAGTATCCTGTTGGAACAGCACAGGAGTGTGCAGACATGATGCATGAGTTCTTACCAATCGCAAGAACCATCATTGGTCTGTCTAATTTAAAGATCATTTCCTTTGGACCAAGACCGTTAAACTTCTTAGCATGTAATGCACCGATCAAGCCACTTTATGACCTGGGTGTTGAGATCGAGGAAAACTCCGAGCTTGATCTGTTCGAGGCATTCAAGAAGCATGACAATGACCCAAGAATCCCGGCTAAGGTAGCAGAGATGGAAGCAGAGCTTGGAGAAGGCAATAAGAAGCCAGAGGTTCTGCCAAAGCTTGCACAGTATGAGCTGACACTTCTTGATTGGGTTGAGGCACACAGAGGATACCGCAAGTACGTGGCAATCGCTGGAAAGTGCTGGCCGGCATTCCAGACACAGTTTGGATTTGTACCTTGCTATGTAAACAGCCGTCTGACTGGAATGGGCATTCCGGTATCATGTGAGGTTGATATCTACGGATGCTTAAGTGAGTTTATTGGAACATGCGTTAGCGAAGATGCTGTTACTTTGCTTGATATCAACAACTCTGTACCAGCTGATATGTATAAGGAGTCTATCGAGGGCAAGTTTGACTATACACAGAAGGATACCTTCATGGGATTCCATTGCGGAAATACCTGCAGCAAGAAGCTTTCTTCCTGCACAATGAAGTATCAGAAGATTATGGCACGTAACCTTCCGGAAGAAGTTACCCAGGGTACTCTTGAGGGAGATATTGTTCCAGGCGATATCACATTCTATCGTTTACAGTCTACTGCTGACTGCAAGCTTCGTGCTTATATGGCAGAGGGTGAAGTACTTCCAGTTGCAACTAAGTCATTTGGAGGCATCGGTGTATTCGCAATTCCAGAGATGGGACGCTTCTACCGTCATGTATTAATTGAGAAGAACTATCCGCATCATGGAGCAGTTGCATTTGGACACTTTGGAAAGGCACTGTATGAGGTATTCAAGTATATCGGTGTTCCGCTAGAGGATATCAACTACAATCAGCCAAAGGGTGTAAGATATCCAACTGAGAATCCGTTTGCATAAGATATCAGAATATTTTTAGAATTGTGAGAGTTGCGCAGCAATGGAGCAATTCAATTAAGAAGAATATAGCGGGCTCATATGTTTGAGTCCGCTATTTTAAACATTTTATATTTATGGTAATAAAATGGCAAATTTATATAAAGGAGAATAAGAGATGATTAAGATTCAGAATGTTAATGACGCAGCGTACAAGAGATTTGGAAAGGTGATCACAGATATTGAATTAGGTGATTTGTTACAGGCAATGGAAGCAACTCCATGTCCGGATGATGTAGTTTACGTGGCATCAGAGGCAGCATTAGAGGCAACAAAGAGCGCAGAGAAGTTTCAGGAAATTTATTATGGAAAGCTTCCAATTCAGGTAGGATACTGCAATGGCCACAATTCCTTATTAAATGCACTCGAGTATCATCGCTGCGGTGAGGTAAACGTAGCAGTTACCGATCTGATCGTGCTCGTTGGATCTCTTGTTGACGTAGCAGATGATTTTACATACGACACAGCAAAGGTAGAAGCCTTCTTTGTACCGGCAGGAACAGCATTTGAGATGTACGAGACAACACTTCACTATGCACCATGCGGAGTAGACGGCAAGGGCTTTAAGGATGTCATCATTCTTCCAAAGGGAACAAATGCCGATATTACAAAGAATCCAGAGGCAACAGGAGAAGATCGTTTACTGACAGCAGAAAACAAGTGGCTGATCGCACATGCAGATGCCAAGATTGACGGCGCATTCAACGGACTGCAGGGAGAGAATATCTCTGTACTGTAAAATTAATTGCCTGCAGTTCACGGGGGATATTACAAAAGCCCTTCGGTGTAATAGTTTCGTCGACGGACCAAACTCCGCAGGTTCCTGTTATATTCTTTATTATCATACATTACTTTGAAAGACCTGCTCCAAGTGTCCGTCTCGTGAAAGCCATTCACCTTCGGGCTATGTTGTAAATATTGGCTTATCCGTGAACTGCATAAACATTAGTACTTGCATTTTTATGTTGAATATGCTACCCTATCAGATGCAAGAAGAATGAAAAACAAAGTCAGGAAGGCATTTTGCATCCCTGACAGAAAAATAGAAAGGACAGGTTACATTATGAGTAAAGTTAGAACCAGATTTGCTCCCAGCCCGACAGGACGTATGCATGTCGGAAACCTGAGAACAGCACTGTATGCGTATTTGATTACAAGACATGAGGGAGGAGATTTCCTTTTACGTATCGAGGACACTGACCAGGAACGTCAGGTTGAAGGTGCTGTTGATATCATTTACCGTACACTGGAAAAAGCGGGCATTACCCATGATGAAGGTCCGGACAAGGACGGCGGTGTAGGCCCATATGTACAGAGTGAGCGCCAGAAGCAGGGCATCTATATGAAGTATGCAAAGCAGCTGGTAGAAAAGGGAGAGGCTTACTATTGCTTCTGCGATAAAGAGCGTCTTGAGTCCTTACACACCATGATTGGTGATAAGGAAATCAGCATCTATGACAAGCATTGCCTTGGACTTTCAAAGGAAGAGGTTGAGGCAAACCTTGCAGCAGGCAAGCCATTTGTTATCCGTCAGAATAATCCGCGTACTGGAACAACAACCTTCCACGATGAGATTTACGGTGATATCACTGTAAATAACGAGGAGCTTGATGACATGATCTTAATCAAGTCTGATGGTTTCCCGACTTACAATTTTGCTAACGTAGTAGATGATCATTTAATGGGTATCACTCACGTTGTAAGAGGAAATGAGTATCTGTCATCTTCTCCAAAGTATAACCGTCTGTATGAGGCATTTGGCTGGGAGATTCCGGTATATGTTCATTGTCCGCTTATTACAGATGAGGAGCATAAGAAGCTTTCAAAGCGCTGCGGTCATTCCTCATTTGAGGATCTGTTAGAGCAGGGCTTCCTTCCAGAATGTATCGTAAACTTTGTTGCACTGCTTGGCTGGAGCCCGGCTGACAATCAGGAAAAGATGACGATGCAGGAGATGATCGAGAAGTTTGACTATACAAAGATGAGTAAATCTCCGGCTGTCTTTGACTACGGAAAGTTAAAGTGGTTAAATGGCGAGTACATCAAAGAGATGGATGATGACCGTTATATGGAGATGGCACTTCCACATATCAAAAAGGTAGTTACAAGAGACTGCGATTATGAGAAGATTGCAAAGATGGTAAAGACACGTATCGAGGTATTCCCAGATATCGAAGCACTTGTCGATTTCTTCCAGGAAGTACCAGAGTACGACAGCGAGATGTATGTTCATAAGAAGATGAAGACAACAAAAGAGTCTTCCTTACAGCTGTTAAATGAAGTTCTTCCAGTACTTGAGGCGCAGGAAGATTTTTCTAATGACGCATTATTTGCTTCTCTTAGTGCATTTGCAAAGGAGAAGGGATACAAGACCGGTTTTGTAATGTGGCCGATCCGTACTGCAGTTTCAGGAAAACAGTCCACACCGGGTGGTGCAACTGAGCTGATGGAAATTCTTGGAAAAGAAGAATCTATCGCACGTATCAAGGCTGCAATTGAGAAGCTTTCTGAATAGTTACGAATATATTGAACAAAAACGACAGAAAGGAGAGAGAGAATGGCAAAGCATGATGACGAGTTTGAAGGACGCGATACAGTAACCCTGACACTTGATGATGATTCTGAGTTAGAGTGTATCGTACTAAATATTTTCAAGGGCGGAGACAGAGAGTATATTGCACTTCTTCCAACTGAGGGAATTGAAGCAGAGGAAGGTACTGTTTATCTGTATCGTTATGAAGAGGATGAGCAGGGCAATCCAAACCTGACAAATATTGAGTCCGATGAGGAGTATGAGATTGCTTCTGACGCATTTGATGAAATGCTTGACGATGAGGAATATGACGAGTTAGTCAGCGAGGAAGAACTTGCAGCAGAAGAAGAGGATGCAAAGAAGTTTTAATTGCAGTTAATTTTGACAAAATAAAAACCTTAGGCAGATATAGTAAATTAACTAATCTGCTTAAGGTTTTTTTACATTTCATTTAGTTCTTCTAAAAATCTGCTTGGAAACTTTTCCTTTCCAGAGGCTTCACCGACACAGTACAAATGAAGATGTTCCTTTGCTCGTGTAATGCCAACATAAAAAAGTCGGCGCTCCTCCTCAAGATCGGCATCAACAGCAGCACGAGCGTGAGGAATATTGTCTTCATTTATATCGGGAATGAAAACAATCGGATACTCTAAACCTTTTGCACAGTGAAGTGTGCAAAGACAGACACCGCTTTCATTATTTGCATCCTTTGAAGCAGGGCTTTTAGCCTGTTTTTGTAATTCCTCTGTATATGTATCAATATAAGTAAACCACTCGGCAAAGGTGCGGCATGACTGGCTGCTTTCGTGAACGGCATTTAGCACATCAAGAAGCTCCTGCTCATTAATGTGATGCTCCTTAGCATAGTCTTTTAGATAATCCTGATACTTCATTGCATTAGACAGATAGTGGATTGCAGCATAGGGCGACATGCGTTTCATGATCGAAAGATCATATTCAAGACGGTCAAGGCGCTCAAGCATCCAGTCCTTATCCTGATAATATGCTTTTAATTGTGCTACGCTGATATCAGATGTAAAAGGCGCAAGAGCCTCACGCTTAATATATCGGTTAGGGCGATTCATAATGCGAAGCCAGTTCGCCCTTGTGTTTCCAGTACCAGAGACAAGGCGAAGATAAGCAATTATATCAAGTGAAATCCAATGAGCAAAAAGATTCGGTATGGCATCCTTCATGTGAAATGGTATTCCGCCTTTCATAAGCGCATCCATAACAAAGCGGATTCCAAGATTAGTACGAAATAAAATTGCCATTTGCTCATAAGCATAGCCTTGTGCATGATAATCGCGAAGCTGTGCTGTCAGATATCTGTTTTGTTCAGCAGGATCACGGCATGGCTTTAACAGGACAGGGAAGGCTGCCTGATGAGAAGCACGGATTTTCTTTGGAAAACGAGCCGTGTTATGCACGATTAAATGATTGGCAGCTGCCACAATGTAGGCATCTGAGCGATAATTTACATCAAGCAGGATGCGGATGGCATTTGGATAATCCTTCTCAAAACCAAGCATGATCTCAGGCCTTGCACCGCGAAAGCGATAAATCGACTGATCATCATCGCCAACGATAAAAAGATTATTTTTCGGTGCAGCGAGCAATTGAATTGTTTTATACTGCACAAGATTTATATCCTGAAACTCATCAATTAGAATGTACGAAAAGCGCTGGCGCCAGGCATCTAAAATATCACGCCGTTTAGACAAAAGGTCATAAGTCATTGTCAAAATATCATCAAAATCGACTTTGTTAGCCTGACGAAGCTTTTTTTCATAAAGGCGGTAAACACGGCGAAACACATTTTCAGGGCAGCTTTTTGCATAGTAATAGTCAAGTGACAGACAGTTGCTTTTGACAGCAGAGATCTCTCCGAGCAGGTTAGAGGCAAGCTCATTAAAATCAGGTGCGTCCATATCAAGTTCATCGATGATACTCTCAATCATTTTATACTGTTCCTTTTGCGTCAAAATGTTGGAGGCATCATATTGGTAAGCATGCTTTAAAATGCGGTAGAAAACAGAGTGAAAAGTGCCAAAAGTAACGCCCGTGGAGCGTGCTGCATCCAAACGGGCGTTTCTCTTCTGGTAAAGGGTAAAAAAACGGCTCTGCATTTCTTGTGCCGCAGCTCTTGTAAAAGTGATAACAAGAATACGGGATCCCGGAATATGATAGCGCTCAAGGAGCGTCACAATCCTGTTTGTGATCACAGTTGTCTTGCCGGAGCCAGGTCCTGCAAGAACAAGAGCGGGGCCATCTTTATGCGCGATGGCCTGCGTCTGGGTATCAGAAAAAGCCATGAAAAACCTCTTTATACGTTGAAACGGAACAAAATGACATCGCCATCCTGAACCACATAGTCCTTTCCTTCAAGACGAACAAGACCTTTTTCTCTTGCGGTTACGTAGGACTGGCAGTCCATAAGATCCTGATAGCTTACAACCTCTGCGCGGATGAAGCCTCTCTCAAAATCAGAGTGAATCTTTCCGGCAGCCTGTGGTGCCTTAGTTCCCTTTGTGATGGTCCAGGCTCTTGTCTCATCAGCACCAGATGTCAGATAGCTGATCAGACCAAGCAGAGAATAGCTTGCAGAAATCAGCTTGTCAAGACCAGATTTTTCAAGACCAAGATCCTCTAAGAACATCTTCTTTTCATCATCGTCAAGCTCAGAAATTTCAGCTTCGATCTCAGCACAGATAACAAATACCTCACTGCCTTCTTTAGCAGCAAACTCGCGTACAGCTGCAACGTGAGGATTGGAAGCACCATCATCAGCCAAATCACTTTCAGATACATTTGCAGCATAGATAACAGGCTTGCTTGTTAAAAGATTTAAGCTTGCGATAAAAGCAGCCTCATCCTCATCATCCGGCTCAACAGTCTTAGCCTGACGGCCCTCTGTTAAAGCATCCATCAGCTTCTT
This sequence comes from Anthropogastromicrobium aceti, assembly GCF_020687335.1. Classification (NCBI taxonomy): domain Bacteria; kingdom Bacillati; phylum Bacillota; class Clostridia; order Lachnospirales; family Lachnospiraceae; genus Anthropogastromicrobium; species Anthropogastromicrobium aceti. The sequence goes on along the minus strand of NZ_JAJEQN010000003.1, from coordinate 59,500 downwards.
TAAGGTAACAAGCTCCTTTGCAAGACTCTTATCATTCATAGCACTTCTTGTTGTCTTTGCAATACGGCGCTCAAGAACTTCCTGATCAGCAAAAATCAGCTCAAGCTCGATAGTTTCAATATCATCAACTGGATCAATATGACCATTTACATGGATGATATTAGAGTTTTCAAAGCAGCGTACAACATGTACAATTGCGTCAACCTCACGGATATTTGCAAGGAACTGGTTTCCAAGACCCTCACCCTTAGATGCGCCCTTTACAAGACCGGCGATATCAACAAACTCAACAACTGCCGGTGTAACCTTTGCGGAGTGATACAGCTCACCTAAATTTTTAATACGCTCATCCGGAACTGGAACAATACCAACATTTGGGTCAATGGTACAGAACGGATAGTTTGCAGATTCCGCACCTGCCTTTGTCAAAGAGTTAAATAAAGTACTCTTGCCGACATTCGGCAAGCCTACGATTCCTAATTTCATAGTAAAAATCCTTCCTGTCTGGTCATGTAGTACATGTGACCAGTAACATTTTTAATTCTAGCATATAAAAAAAAGAAATACAACCGTTTCTGTCGGAAGAAATTCTGAAAAAAGTATTGTCATTTTTAATAAACTAATATAAAATAGATTTCATAATCAGAGATAGCATTTTGCCGTTTTTGATAAATAATATAGCAGAAATGACGGGAAGAAAAAATGGTTCTTATGACGAAAGACAGGAGCCGTGTTTTTTGCCGTGCTTTTTTAACAAATACAATTAGTGACCATGCACAAAAAAGTGAGTGGTTAATTTTAATACACAGCGAAAGAAAAAGGAGTAACATGGAATTTGTTCATAAATCAATATTGCTGGATGAGGTGATAGAAAACCTAAATATCCGCGAGGATGGATGTTATGTAGATGGAACGCTCGGAGGTGCCGGCCATTCCTATCAGATCTGTACGCATCTTGGAGAGAAAGGAAGACTTATAGGAATAGATCAGGATGCGGATGCTATACAGGCAGCGACAAAGCGTCTTGAACCATATAAGGACAAGGTAAGCATCGTAAGAAGTAACTATGTAAATTTTGACAATGTTTTAGATGAGCTTGGAATTGATAAGGTAAACGGAATACTCCTTGACCTTGGAGTTTCTTCTTATCAGCTTGATGAGGCTTCACGTGGCTTTACATACCGCGAGGACGTGCCGCTTGATATGCGTATGGATCAGAGAAATACAAAGACAGCGGCTGATATTGTCAATGAGTACAGCGAGATGGAGCTGTATCGCATGATACGCGATTACGGAGAAGACCGCTTCGCAAAAAATATTGCAAAGCACATTGTTCGCGCACGCGCAAAAAAGCCAATTGAGACTACTGGTGAGCTGTGTGAGATAATTAAGGCAGCAATTCCGGCTAAAATGCGTGCCGGTACAGGTCATCCGGCAAAGCAGACATTTCAGGCGCTTCGAATTGAATTAAATCATGAGCTTGATGTGCTGACACAATCAATTGACGGTATGATTGACCGTTTAGCACCGGGTGGACGTCTTTGTATTATTACATTCCACTCGCTAGAAGATCGAATTGTAAAAACGAGATTTCGCACGAATGAAAATCCGTGCATCTGTCCGCCGGGCTTTCCTGTCTGTGTGTGCGGACGCATTTCAAAGGGAAAGGTGATTACAAGAAAACCAATTCTTCCTTCAGAACAGGAGATGGAGGAAAATAGCCGTTCAAAGAGCGCGAAGCTTCGCGTTTTCGAAAAGGCATAAAAAAGGTAGAAAGGACTGGAGTCATGCAGGAAGGGGAACCGAAAAATGGATACCGCGAGCAGGAAGCCGCAGGCGGAACCTATGCGCCAAAAAGAGTGCCAGAGCTTGAAAGGCAGCGCCAGGCACGTATTAAAAGACTCCAGGAACTGGAGCGTCAGCAGATAGAACTGCATAAACAGCGAATTATAAATGGCACACTGAGCAGGCGTTATAATGCAAGAGCATATGATGGACTGACTGCCATAGTCGCTTTTTTGACGGCAGTATTGCTGCTTTGGTCAGCAATAGGTTATGTGGGGAGGAATGCACAATTAAATGCAAGTAATAAAAAGGTGGCATCGCTCAAGGAGACTTATCAAGAGCTGCAGACGGATAATGATAACCGTGAGGCACTTTTATATGCTTCTGTCGATGCAAAACAGATTTACCAGATCGCGACACAGAGGCTTGGCATGAGCTACCCTGAAAAGCATCAGGTAATCACCTATCATAAAACAGAAAGTGGGTACGTTGCACAATATGAAGACATTCCGCAGTGATGAGAATCAGAAAGAAAAAAAGACACAGACAACGCAGTCAGTCAATACAAAACATACTGTGAAGAAAAAGAAAAAAAAGATTTACAGCGCTAAGGCAAAGAAGGATACGGGCAAGCTTGCAAACCGTATAAATGTCAGAATGAGGCTAGTAGCAGGTCTAGTTGCGTTTTGTATGGCTGCTCTTGTCGTTTACATTGGTATACGCGCTGCACTTACAAACGAAGTGTATGAGCGAAAGGCACTCAGCCAGATGAATTACAGCAGCTCAACTTTAGTGGCAAAGTCTGGCGAAATTTATGACACAAACATGACGCCAATTGCAGTCAGCAGTCGAGTTTATATTTTGATTATTGACCCAAAGGTAATCATGGAAACAGAGGCAATTGATGGGCGAAAGGGAACGCTTGAAACAACTGTTAAGGCGATTGCGCAGTGTTTTGACTTAGATGAAGCTGCGCTTACAAATACAATTACTCAGTCAGCCGATAAAAATTATATTCGTTATGTGCCAGAAGGCTGGACAAGCAAAAAGTATCTTGTTACGGAAAGCCAAAAGGAAGCATTCGATGCGCTTGAAAAAAAGGTAAATAGCACAGAAAAAAAGAAAGAAACCAAAACAACACAAGCCCAAAGTATGCAGGAAACAGAAGGCACCTCATCTGCAGATGAGGAGTTTGAAAGCCAGGAGGGTGCTAAGATTGTAGGTGTTTGGTTTGAGACAGAATACCAGCGCTATTATCCATATGGCAATTTAGCAAGTAAGGTCATAGGCTTTACGACAAAGGACAGCTCTGAGGGTATTTGGGGACTAGAGCGCTACTACAATGAAGAACTTCGTGGAACAAATGGCCGAAGCTACAGCTATATTGACAGCAGCAAAAATCTGATTCGCGATGTGATTGAGCCAACTGATGGCTACTCACTTGTCTCAACGATTGATATGAACCTGACAAAGATACTCAGTGATACAGCCTCAGAGTGGTTTTATGAGACTGATGAAAACGGAGAAAGGGTTCGTACGGCAAAAAGCTACAGTATTCTTGCAATGGATCCGAATACAGGTGCTATAAAAGCAATGGTTACGGACACTGATTATGATCTGAATAATCCAAATGATCTTTCATCATTCTATACTGATGAAGAACTGGCTACATTTGCAGATAATGAAGTAAAATCAGAAGAGTATGAAAAGTATCTGGAAAAGGAGCAGGAAAAGTTAAAGGAACAGGCCGAAGCCTCAAAGGAGAAGGCTGATGACGATTCTTCTAATACACAGGATATAATAGAGATTGCAACGGCATCTCCGTATGCAGCATATTTGAATGCAAAGGGAGAGTGGGATCATAGCGCTTATCCGACAACAACAGATGTACAAAATGAGATTTGGCGAAACGGTATCATAAGTAACTCCTTTGAGCCAGGTTCTACTGGGAAGGTTCTTACATATGCAGCAGCGATTGAGGAAGGACTGATTACAGAAGATACGCAGTTTGATGACAGTGAGGGTTATTTAAACATTGGACGAACAATGGTAAAATGCCATAACTATGCGCTTGGCGGCTGTGGCATTATTGATGCAAAAGACGCTGTTGCGCAGTCTTGTAACGTAGCCTTTATGGAAATTGGAAAACTTCTTGGACCAGAGCTTTTTGTTAAGTATCAGCAGCTTCATAATTTTGGTCAGAAAACAGGAATAGATCTTCCAGGTGAGGCTAGCTGTGAAGGACTTTTGTATACAGCAGATCAGCTAGGAGAGATCGAGCTTGCGACAAGCGCATTTGGTCAGTGCTACAACGTTACCATGATTCAGATGGCAGCATCATTTTGCGCTGACATAAATGGCGGTTATTACTACAAGCCATACACCGTTGAGAGCATTCTTGATCAGGACGGCAATGTAGTAGAGTCTGTTAAACCAACACTTGTGCGCCAAATTATAAGTGAGGAGACAAGTGCAACAGTGCGCCGTGCACTTGAGTATGCTGTTACAAATGGAACTGTTTATGGTGTGCAGGTTGCGGACAGAGAAAATGGTGTCAAGATGGATGGCTATGATTTTGGCGGAAAGACAGGAACTGCTCAGAAGCTTCCGCGTTCAGAAGATAAATATATCATTTCCCTGATTTCAGCAGCACCTATTAGTTCACCGCAGCTTGTGCTTTATGTTGTAGTTGATGAGTACGAAGGAAACGACGAAGACGGAAGTGCACCTGTACAGTATTTATCAGGACGTTTGTGGTACGCAATCAAGGATTACATTGGACTTTATTCTGAGTTAGATGCAGATGTAAACGATTATGATTGGCAGAGTGCTTCTCCATCAGATGACAGTATGTCAGGAGAGTCACTATTTACAGATTCACAAGGAGATGAAGCAGCTCTTCCAGTGCCTCCGGCAGTGGTTGCTAAAGAGCAAACAGATGCAGCAGCAGAAAATCCAGATGAAAATATCATTGATCCTGAGGCAGCAATTGCAGATCCGGCAGACGCAAACGCAGCACCAGATTCAAACGATGTCATAGATCTTCCGGCTCAGCCAGCGGCAGATGCAAACGCACAGTAAAAAAATAAAAAGAATCTTGAAATTTATAAAAGAATTTCAGGATTCTTTTTTTTATCGTCTGCCGCATATAGATAAATTAAGAAAACAGCAAAAACAAAGTAAAGGTAAGTCGGTGAAAATGGTCACGCAAGTTTTGAAAAAAGAGGCAGGAAACATGCTGCCGCGCCCGGTACGCACAATGCATAGAAGGGGAATACTTAGAATTGCATTGGTGCTTGTTACAGCATTGATCTTATTATGTGTGCGCCTAGGCGATTTAATGCTTGCAAAGTCAGAGCATTATAAAGAACTCGCATATGATCTTCATACAAGAGAGCGACAGCTAAAGGCAATGCGCGGTGAGATACAGGATAGAAATGGTAAGGTGCTTGCAGCAAACCGCACAGTCTGTACAATTTCTGTGATTCACAGTCAGATTAAGGATGCTGATGAAGTTGTGTCGGCGCTGTCAGAAACATTAAAAATGCAGCCAAAAGACGTGCAAAAAAAGGTAGAAAAAATCACGGCAAGAGAAATTATAAAGACAAATGTAGAAAAGAAAGTCGGCGATGCTATAAGAGAGATGGATCTTGCCGGTGTGAAGGTGGACGAAGATTATAAGCGTTACTATCCGTTTGGAAGTTTAGCTTCCAAGGTACTTGGCTTTACAGGCGCCGATAATCAGGGTATTATCGGTCTGGAAGTATCATATGATGAGGTGCTTAAAGGAATTGGAGGCAGCATTTTGACATATACTGATGCAGCGGGAATTGAATTAAAAAATACAGCTGAGCAGCGTGTTGAGCCAATTGCCGGAAATACACTTCGTCTGACAATGGATTGGAATATCCAAAGTTTTGTCACTCAGGTATGCTTGGAGCTGATGGAAGAAAAGCAGGCAAATGAGGTTTCCTGCATAGTCATGAATCCACAGAATGGTGAGATTTATGCTATGGCAAATGTTCCAGAATTTGATTTGAATCGTCCGTTTGAGCTTCCAGAGGGTACTACATGTGAGAGTGAAGAAATGAGACAGGATTTATTAAATAAGATGTGGAGAAATGCCAATGTAAGCGATACATATGAGCCAGGTTCAACATTTAAGACTGTCACGGCAGCGGCAGCACTAGAAGCTGGTGTTGTAACTTTTAATGATACATTTTCATGTCCTGGATTTTATATTGTGGAGGACAGACGTATTCGATGTCATAAGGTGAGTGGTCATGGCAGTGAAACATTTTTGCAGGGAATTCAAAATTCCTGCAATCCTGTCTTTATTCAGGTCGGTCTTCGCTTAGGTGCAGAGCGTTTTTACTCATATTTTGAACAGTTCGAGCTTCTTGAAAAAACAGGGATTGATTTGCCCGGAGAAGCACGCACAATTATGCACGACCCTAAAAAAATCGGTGAGGTAGAGCTTGCGACCATTTCGTTTGGACAGTCATTTCAGCTGACCACACTTCGCCTTCTTACGACTATAAGTTCATTTGTAAATGGCGGTCACACTGTTGTGCCGCATTTTGGAATGGCAATCAGTTCATTTGACGGCACAAGCACACAAAAAATTGCTTATCCGCAGGGTACACATGTACTTGATGAAGCAGTCAGTGCACAGATGCGTGAATGTCTAGAGAGTGTTGTGGCAGAGGGCGGCGGAAATAAGGCATACATAGAAGGTTATCGCATAGGAGGAAAGACGGCGACATCAGAAAAGCTTCCGCGCGGAACTGGAAAATATATTAGCTCCTTTGTAGGCTTTGCCCCGGCAGATGAGCCGCAGGTTATTATTATCATGACAGTCGATGAACCACAGGGTATTTATTATGGAGGCACAATTGTAGCGCCAAAGGTGAAAAAGATTTTTGAAAACATATTGCCATACCTTAATTTATAGTGATATACTCACCGTGAGTAAAGATTTCCTATGGTGAAGCAATTTACGAAAAGCGGTTCTACGATTGCTGTCTGAAAGGCAATTCATCTTACCGCTAGGCACTGTGGGACAGAAAGGTGAAAACATTATGAAAAATAAGGTATTAGTTGCAGGATGCGGAATCAGCGGTATCGGTGCAGCACGTATGCTGCTTGCTGCCGGAAAGTCTGTTATTTTGTATGATGGAAATGATAAAAAGAATAAGGAGGAAATCCGTGCACAGGTAGCAGATAACTCATCAGATGAGACACTTTCCATTGTGCTTGGTACGCTCTCGCAGGATGTTATAGATCAGTCTGAGTATTGTGTTATCAGTCCTGGTATTCCAACGGATCTTGCTTTTGTAGAGGAGTTAAAGAAAAATGGTGTGCCGATTTGGAGTGAGATCGAGCTTGCATACCATTATGCAAAGGGTCAGGTTATTGGTATCACCGGAACAAATGGAAAGACAACGACGACAGCGCTGACAGGTGAGATCATGGCAGCACATTTTGGCAAAGACAAGACGTTTGTTGTCGGAAATATCGGAACTGCCTATACAGGTAAGGCACTTGAGACAAAAGAAGACAGTGTGACAGTAGCAGAAATCAGCAGCTTCCAGTTAGAGACTGCACTGACATTTCGTCCGCATGTGAGTGCAATTTTAAATATCACGCCAGACCATTTAAATCGCCATAAAACTATGGAGTGCTACATTGCAGTCAAGGAATCCATCACAAAGAATCAGACAAAGGATGATTTTTGCGTGTTAAATTATGATGACGAAGTGCTGCGCTCTTTCGCACAGTCATGCCCGGCAACAGTTATATTTTTCTCAAGCCGTCACAGCTTAGATGAAGGCTTTTGCATGGATGGCAGCCGTTTAGTATATCGTCATGATGGAAAAGAAGAGGTTATTGGCACAACAGATCAATTTAACCTTGTTGGTCAGTGCAACTATGAAAACATCATGGCAGCTGCTGCAATCGGCACAGCAATGGGTGTTCCGATGGAAACAATTCGCCAGACTGCTTATAATTTTAAGGCAGTGGAGCATAGAATCGAGTATACAGCAACAAAAAAGCAGGTTCGCTATTACAATGATTCAAAGGGAACAAATCCGGATGCTGCAATTCAGGGTATCCGTGCAATGACAACGCCGACATGTTTAATTGGCGGCGGCTACGATAAAGGCTCAACTTATGATGAGTGGATTGAAGCATTTGGCAGCACAATCAAATATCTTGTGTTGATTGGACAGACATCTAAGGCAATTGCCGATTGCTGTGAAAAGCATGGCTTTACTAATTATGAGTTTGCCACATCAATGGAAGAAGCTGTTGAAAAATGTGCATCACATGCAAAGCCTGGTGAGGCTGTATTGTTATCACCGGCATGTGCAAGCTGGGGCATGTTTGACAATTATGAGCAAAGAGGACGCATTTTCAAGGAGCTTGTCAGAGAACTTCCAGATTAAGAATAAGACGATTGCTAAGAGCAAAAAATAAAACAGCAGGAAAATAAAGGAGTGTAGAATGACAAAACTGCATTCTGTACATCCGAAAAAGGGCAGAGGTCATTTTGATCTCTGCCTGCTTGTTATACTGATAATTTTATTATCATGCGGACTTATTATTTTATACAGCGCAACGAGATACACCGATGTAAAAGAACATCCAGGCCAGCCTTTTTATACGATCACAAGGCAGGTGATTTTTTTGGCTGCAGCTTTCGTTTCAATGCTTTTTATGTCAAAGACAGATTATCATAAGCTGTTAAAGCTGGCGCTGCCGGGATTTTTATTAAGCATTGCACTTGGCATTCTGGTACTGTTTTTTGGAAAAGAAGTAAACGGTCAAAAACGCTGGTTTGCAGTAGGACCGATCTCTTTTCAGCCGGCAGAGTTTGCAAAGCTTATGCTGATTTTCATGCTGAGCTCATTTTTTCATAAAAACTATCGAAAATCAGCAAGCTGGAGTCTTATTATCAAGGCTGTGGGAATCACGCTTCCTATTTTTTTGCCGGTTGTGTCGGCAAACCTTAGCTCCGGGTTAATTATTGCCGGAATCGCCTTTGTGATGACTTATGTAGCGTCCGAACACAGACCATTTTTTTTAATAAGCACAGCGGCTGCCATTTTTACATGTGTGTTTGCTTTTCAATCAGGACTTCTTACAGCCATTCTTGACGAATATCAGATGAACCGCATTTATGCCTGGATTGATCCGGAAGAATTTCCTCTAAGCAATGGTTTTCAGGTTTTACAGGGGTTGTATGCGATTGGCGCCGGCGGACTTTTTGGAACAGGACTTGGAAATAGTCTGCAAAAGCTTGGATTTTTGCCAGAAGCACAAAATGATATGATTTTTTCTATTATATGTGAAGAACTTGGTCTGTTTGGTGCAGTTTTAATAATATTTCTTTTCCTTTTATTATTGTGGCGAATGATGGAGATTGCGCAGAATGCACCAGATGATGAAGGTATGTTTCTTGTCAGCGGCATTATGGGGCACATTGGTATTCAGGTGTTGTTAAATATTGCCGTTGTCACAAATACTATCCCCAATACAGGAATCAGTCTTCCATTTATCAGCTATGGCGGTTCTTCTATTTTATTTTTGCTGACAGAAATGGGCATTGTTTTTCGCGTATCATCTGAGTCAAAAGAGGCACAATAAAAATGAAGAACATATGATACTATAAGAAGGCAATGTCTTCTTAGAAGGAGGGAATCAGTGGCATATCTGGAAATTAGGCAGACAGGTCCGCTTTCGGGCACTTATCGTGTGCAGGGGTCAAAAAATGCAGTCCTTCCAATGCTGGCAGCCACACTTTTGGTTCCAGGAAAGACGACCCTGCACCGTGTACCGAAAATAAAGGATGTTAATGTAATGCTTGAGATTCTTCATCTTCTTGGCTGCTGCAGCTGCTGGGAAGGCGAAGCATTGACAATAGATGCAGGCAATGTCAACAACTGGGTGATTCCAGAGGAATTGATCGGACAGATGCGTTCCTCTGTTATTTTGCTTGCTCCAATTCTTTATCGAATGAAAAAAGCAGCAGTTGTAGAACCAGGAGGCTGTTCCATCGGGCGGCGCCCAATTGATATTCACCTGTATGTCCTTCAGGCGCTTGGCGTCAAGCTTCATTATGAATGGGAGGAACACATCTTTGCACAGGCCGATTATTTTTGCGGTGCTCACCTTTTCTTGAAATTTCCATCAGTGGGCGCGACAGAGCAGGCAATTCTTGCGGCAGTTACAGCAAACGGCATGACAGTTATTGATAATGCGGCAAGAGAGCCAGAGATTGCAGAGCTTTGCCGTATGCTTCGTGGTATGGGTGCAAAAATCACAGGAGATCAGACAGGACGCATCGTAATAGAGGGTGTGAAGGAGCTTTTTGAGAGTACGTGTGAAGTTAGCGCAGATCGTATTGTAGCTGCAACCTGCCTTAGTGCAGTGGCTGTTTGTTCAGGAGAAATTACACTGACAGGAGTAGACGCTTCTCATCTAAATGGCGTCATAGAACCGTTTGAAAAAATGGGCTGTAAGATTTGGTCAGATAAGGATACACTCACTGCAGCCAGAATGGATAAGCTGATGGCAATTCCTTATTTAAAGACTAGTCCGTATCCAGGTTTTCCGACAGATGTGCAGTCATTGATAATGGCAGTAATGTCATTTGCAGATGGTCAATCTGTTGTGGAGGAGGGAATATTTGAAGGAAGATTTCGTACGGCTTACCAGTTGCAAAAAATGGGCGCAGCGATTATAATAGAAAATAACCAGGCCATAATTTGGGGCAGCCATTTAATTGGAACAAAGGTGGAAGCTCCTGATTTAAGAGGCGGCGCCGCATTGGCGATTGCAGGGCTTGGAGCAGACGGTGTGACAACTATTTTTGGCTATGATCACATCGCCAGAGGATATGAAGATCTTGCAGGCATGCTTTTTATGCTTGGCGCACAGGCAGCTTTGCGGGAATGAGCTTATTTGCTGAAAGGAAGGTGGAACTGTAACATACAGTGCACAATAGGGAATTAGTCAGAGTATATGTTTGATGAAAAGTTAGCCAGACACAAAAAAAGAAAAAAGAGAATATTGACAGGCATCCTGGCGATAGTTGGGATTCTGGCTATCGCCGTTACCGTTTTTTTTACTGCCTATGTTGCAGACTGCCAGATCACGGGAAGTAAGTATGGACAGGAAGAAGAGATTGAGAATGAGCTTTTTTCCACGCCTATGGACCAGCGCTTTTTCTATCAGTTTTTTAGAAAACTGACCCACTCACAAAAGCAGTTAAATGGCGTGGCGTCCTATCATATGGAGTTTTCTCCAGATCTGTCAGTAAAAGTGATTGTCACAGAAAATCCAATCATCGGAGCTGTAAGCTGGGAACATAATCGATATTATTTTGACAGGTATGGATATGTAATGGCAAAAAATATTGACGTTTCAAGTAAGGTTCCTGTTGTAGACGGAAGCAACTTTACAAATGTTTCGCTGTACGAACAGCTTGGAGGCGTAAAGAGCAGTCTGGCAGAGGATATTTTGCAGCTGACGCAGCTTCTTGATGACAATGAGATTGCGGCAGATTCAATTTCCTATGATGAAAAGATGCAGGCAGTGATTGCGCTTGGTGATGTAAAGGTAAGTCTTGGAAGCCGCGATAATATGACGGACAAGATCGCAGAGCTCTGTGCAATCTTGGACAGCGGAGGATTAAACGGGCTAAAGGGAACGCTTCATCTGGAAAACTGTGGTGATGGAAGTACAAGCTCCTATATATTTGACAGAGAATAGCAAAGAAACAGTCAAAAAAAGGATTGGCACAGAAAACGTCACAGAAATTTAAGAAAAATTTTTGAAGAAAGCCAAATTTCGGGTTGATTATTTTGCGGAATAATAATATAGTATTAAGGTAGAAAGTGTAAGGAGGAATATAACTTTGTTAGAGATTAAAATAAACGAATCAGAAGGTTCGGCAAAGATTGTTGTGGTAGGTGTCGGCGGAGCAGGAAACAATGCTGTAAACCGCATGGTAGATGAGGATATCGTAGGTGTTGAGTTTGTCGGCGTTAATACAGACAGACAGGCCTTACAGTTCTGCAAGGCTCCAACCGCGATTCAGATCGGTGAGAAGCTGACAAAGGGTCTTGGTGCAGGTGCAAAGCCAGAAGTAGGCGAGAAGGCAGCTGAGGAGAACCTTGACGATTTGAAGGAAGCCATTAAGGGTGCCGACATGGTATTTGTTACCTGTGGTATGGGTGGCGGTACTGGTACTGGTGCAGCTCCGATCATTGCCGGTCTGGCAAAGGAGATGGGAATCCTTACCGTAGGTGTTGTAACAAAGCCATTCTCCTTCGAGGGAAGAACTCGTATGAATAACGCACAGAGTGGTATTGAGAGACTTAAGGAATCTGTAGATACTCTGATCGTTATTCCAAATGACAAGCTTCTTCAGCTCGTTGACAGACGCACCACAATGCCAGAGGCGTTAAAGAAGGCAGATGAAGTATTACAGCAGGCAGTACAGGGTATTACCGACCTGATCAATATCCCAGGACTGATCAACCTTGACTTTGCAGACGTTCAGACTGTAATGAAGGACAAGGGTATTGCACACATCGGTATCGGAAATGCAACAGGAGACGACAAGGCAATCGATGCAATGAAGATCGCTGTTTCCAGTCCGCTGCTTGAGACAACTATCGAGGGCGCTACAAACGTATTGATCAATATTGCTGGTGATGTAAGTCTTCCAGAGGTTCATGAGGCAGCAAGCTATGTTCAGGAGCTGGCAGGTGAGGATGCAAACATTATCTTCGGTGCTACATACGATGAGAATGCAACCGATGAGGTTACCATCACCGTTATCGCTACTGGTGTAGAGGATAAGAATCTGGAAGGTGTACAGGCTCAGTCATCAAAGAAGGCATCTGGCGCAAAGGCAGCTGATTTTGCATATCGTGCACCAGCTTCCAAGGAGTTTTCTGCAAAAGAGCCAAAGTTTGAGGAGTCTGGATTTACTATTCCGAAGCCACAAAAGGAAGTAAAGGATATCAGCATTCCGACATTCTTAAAGAGAAACTAATGTATAAATAAAATTATACGAGAGAGAAGCACAGAAATGTGACTTCTCTTTCTTTTTTGGATGGTGGATATGATTGCAGTCGATCTTTACTTTCTGATGAATGCAGCATATGATCTGACCCTTCTTTGTGTGGTGGGAATTGTGGCGAGGAAGCGATTGTATTTTGGACGAGTGTTAGCAGCGGCTCTTTTTGGGGCGGCATGGAGCGTAACTGCGTTAATTGCTGCTCTGTATTTTGTGCTGCCGTCATGTGCATTATGGATTGTAAAAATGATTACGTATCTTCTCTGCCCCTATTTAATGTGTCTCATTGCATATAGGAGAAATATAAATGTGATGCAAAAAATATTTATGCGCGAATTTCTTCTGAAAAATATTGAGCTTCTTTTATATTTTTACGTAGCAGGAGCATTGATTAGTGGCCTGATGCTTTTACTAAAGTGGTCGGGCATACATATTCCATCATGGATTTTAATGCCGGTGTGCAGTATTTTGGCTGTTTTTTTTTGGCGGTATATTACAAAGAAAGAAGCACAAGAAAAACAGATTTATGAGGTTACGCTTATCTATCAAGGCAAGACTTTTAGTGTTAAGGCTCTTTATGACAGTGGAAATACGTTAATGACAAGAAAAAGTGAGCCAGTTCATGTGCTAGCACCTTCTATATGGAAGGAGCTTATTGGAGAAGATCCGTGGAAGGAGGATGGATTTGCAGTACCCTATCAGACAGTTAGTGAGACGTCTGTGATGCCGGGAATCTATTTAGATGAGATTCATTTAAAAGAAAAGGCGATTACAGAAAAGAAACAACAACTTGTAAAAGAAAATAGTAAAGAAAAAGTATTGGTTCTTAGACATGTGCCTACTGGTCTTGGCAGTATGGAGTTTGACAAAGCGGGAGAATGTCAAATGCTGCTGCATCGTGACACATTTGATTGAATGAAATGACCTTACAGCAAAAGGAAACAAAACATAGGGGACGAATTTTACAGACGACAAGCGAGTTCGACAGCCTTTTCATTTCATTTGTGGTAAGATGGGCTCATTCCTATATAAATGGTGCTGTAGATTTGGCACCAGATTTATTTGGAAAAAGGAGGAAAGCCTATGACAAAGTGGCAGACAAAAGAACAGACAAAGGCATGGCGTACCTTTTTACAGCATTTTTCAGCAGGCATGGGAGGCAAAGGCAGAATTTACTACATAGGTGGAACGGATGTGCTTCCACGGCCGTTAACACCAAAAGAAGAAGAGCATCTAATTTCATGTATGGGAACAGTCGGGGAAAAAGAGGCAAAAAGCAGGTTGATCGAACATAATTTGCGTCTTGTCGTTTACATCGCAAAGAAATTTGAAAACACAGGAGTAGGTGTAGAGGATTTGATTTCAATCGGCACGATTGGTCTGATCAAAGGTATCAATACATTCAACAAGACAAAAAAGATCAAGCTGGCAACATATGCGTCACGCTGCATCGAAAACGAAATATTAATGTACCTTAGACGAAACAGCAAGCGGAAAACAGAAGTCTCAATAGACGAGCCATTAAACGTTGACTGGGACGGCAACGAACTTCTATTATCAGATATTTTAGGAACAGACGAAGATATGGTATACCGTGATATGGAAGAAGAAGCAGAGCGCAGACAGCTCTCAAACGCATTGTCAAAACTTCCGTCACGCGAGCGCCGTATAGTAGAGCTTCGCTATGGAATAAACACAGACGATGACCGCGAAATGACACAAAAAGAAGTAGCCGACTTAATGGGCATCTCCCAGTCCTACATCTCTCGCCTAGAAAAAAAGATCATGAACCGCCTCAGAAAAGATCTGGTACGCTACGGTTAAGCAAACCGCATGTTGAAAGTTTGATAAGAAAAGTCCTTGGGAAAACTCAAGGACTTTTCTTTTTCCACGGTTACCCCCAGTTTCGTAAAACTTTACAAATTCTTAAGGAACGCATTCTTGTAAATTCCATCAAACAGGAATATACTATTCAACAGGCAAATTACTATTTAGAAAGGAAGGCAGCAATAGCTGCGTGATATGTATGGAACGTATAAAAAATTATTTGATTAATTTTATGAGAGGAAGATATGGCATTGATCAGATGTCACAGACATTGTTTATTGCAGCACTTATCTTCATTTTGTTTGCAGGGTTTACTCAAAATTTTCTCTTTGAAATGATTGGAATTGCTTTATTTGCATATGCTGATTACCGGGCACTGTCAAAGAATATCCCAGCGAGAAGAGCAGAGAATGCGCGTTACCAGGAAATGGTAAGAAATATCAAAGAAAAAATCCATCCGACAGGCGCAGATAAGACACATCGTGTTTACATCTGCCCCAATAAGTCCTGTGGTCAAAAGATCCGTGTTCCAAAGGGAAAAGGCAAAATTGAAATCACCTGCCCAAAGTGCGGACAGAAGTTTGTAAAGAGAACATAAAAACTGGAAATAAAAACAAGGGTATACAAATATGTTTGGATATGTTACAATAAACCGCGGTGAACTTAAAGTTCGCGAGCTTGAGACGTATGAGTCTTATTACTGCGGACTTTGCAGAGTATTAAAAGATCGCTATGGACTGGCAGGCTGTACAATGCTCAACTATGATATGACATTTTTGGGCATGCTATTGTCAAGCCTTTATGAAGAAAAGGAAGAACCGGCAAAGCGTGTTTGTCGTCCAGGCTTTAAACGTCCGCTGTTAAAGAAGAAATCAAAAAAGCAGCTTAGTCAAACGGCAGTAGTCACAGAGTCGCTTGGCTATGCGGCAGATATGAACTATATGCTTGCTTATCATAACCATATGGATAACTGGCTTGATGAGCATAGCTTTGCTTCATTAAATATGGTTCACCTGATGCAGAAAAATTATAGAAAGCTGGCAAAGAAATATCCGCGCCAGCATAAGGCAATCGCTTCTTATATACAAAAGCTTCATGTTTGTGAGGCCGCCAATGAAAAAAATATCGAGGCCGCAGCCAACCTCACAGGAGAGGCTATGGCAGAGATTTATGCAGCAAAAGACGATTACTGGCAGGATACTCTGCGTCAGATGGGCTACTACATGGGTAAATTTATTTATCTGATGGATGCCTATGATGATGTAGAGAAAGATAGTAAGGATGGCAGCTACAACCCATTTAAGGAGTTGTATAAACAAGAAGGCTTTGAAGAAAAGGTGCGTCAGTACCTTGAGTTAATTATGAGCTGCTGCTGCCGGGCATTTGAAGTACTTCCCATTATTGACAACGCAGAGATTATGAGAAATATTTTGTATGCGGGTGTATGGGCGAAGTATACACGTGTGACGCAGGAGCGAAAGAAACCGGAAACGACCGGTGAGGGAGAAAATAAGGCTGCAGAAAAAGCAGCGGAATGAGTGTGTTTATGGATCCATATCAGGTTTTAGGAGTGTCCCGCGATGCGTCGGACGATGAGATAAAAAAGGCATACCGGAATTTGAGCCGAAAGTACCATCCGGATGCGAACATCAATAATCCAAACAAGGCACAGGCCGAGGAGATGTTTAAAAAGGTACAGGCGGCATATGACCAGATCATGAAAGAGCGTCAGTATGGTGGCCATGGAACAGCAGGCAGCCAGTATGGACCAGGCAGTTCCCACTACGGTGGTTACTCAGGTGGCTACGGAAATTCTTCCTATGGAGGCGGTTCCTATCGAAATGGCTCTGATTATGGAGATTTCGGTGGATTTGGCGGATTTGGTGGTTTTGGTGCGTCTGACCGCGAGGAAGAGCCTCGTATGCAGGCCGCACGAAACTTTATAAACTCTGGTCATTATCAGGAAGCATGTAATGTCTTAAATTCCATTCAGGAACGAAATGCAAGATGGTATTATTACAGCGCGATTGCAAATTCAGGTATCGGAAATCAGATCAATGCGCTTGAGTATGCAAGAAAGGCAGTACAGATGGAGCCGGGAAATGCCGAGTATCGTCAGCTTGTGAGCCGTCTTGAGAACAATGGCAGATGGTATGCCGACAGAGGTACCCAGTATGGCTTTGGCACAGACGGGCGCTCAAATTGTCTGTCAGATCTTTGCTGCTGCATGTGTGCTTCAAGTATGTGTGGAGGCGGCTTCATGCCATGCTTTTTCTGTATTTAAATATTTATTGAAAATTTAGGCTGCAGACGCTGTAAAAGACGTTTGCAGCTTTTTTCTTAACAATTTTTTACGGTTGTGCAAAGATAAAGTTATTGACTTGACAAACCTATGTTGATTTAATAAAATGGCTCTGTATGTTAAATTAAGAAATAATTAAGGAGAAGGGATAAAGCGATGGTCTTTTCAAGTCTTTTGTTTGTATTTTTATTTCTGACGTTAAACCTCGTCTGTTACTATTCGGTAAAGACGATTCGTCAGAAAAATATTGTACTGCTCGTATTTTCGCTCATTTTCTATGCGTGGGGCGGTGCTGCATATTTGCTTTTGCTTGCCGGAATGGCATTTTGGAGCTGGCTGTGTGCACTTATGATTGAAAAAAATGAGGAGCAAAAAACAAGAAAGCTTTGGATGTGGGCAGAGTGTCTTGTTTTGCTTGGTCTTCTTATCTTTTTTAAGTACATGAATTTCCTTACAGGAAATTTGAGTGCACTGATTGGTTTTCCAAAAGAGGCAACAAAGATTATTCTTCCAATCGGTATTTCCTTCTATACCTTCCAGCTGCTTTCATATGTAGTAGATGTATATAGAAAGGAAGTTGCTGCACAGCCGGCATATTGGAAGCTTCTTTTATACTGCAGCCTTTTCCATCAGTGCATTGCAGGTCCGATTGTACGTTATCAGACAGTTGCATCAGAAATTGATGACAGAAAGGTAACACTTACAGATCTTACTAATGGTATTCGCCGTTTTTCAATTGGTCTTGCAAAGAAAGCAATTTTAGCAAATGGCTGTGCTTCTGTTGCTGATACACTTCTTGCTAATACACAGAGTGCGACAACAGCAGGACTTTGGCTAGGAATGCTCTTTTACATGCTTCAGATTTATCTTGATTTCTCCGCATATTCTGATATGGCCATTGGTATGGGACAGATGGTAGGCTTCCATTATCTTGAAAACTTCAATTATCCATACAGCTCAGTGTCTGTACAGGATTTCTGGAGAAGATGGCATATTTCACTTAGCAGCTTTTTCCGTGATTACGTGTATATCCCGCTTGGCGGAAGCAGAGGAGGAGATCTTCTGACTGTGCGCAATATGTTCATTGTGTGGGCACTGACAGGAATTTGGCATGGCGCAAGCTGGAACTACATATTGTGGGGACTTTATTTCTTCGTATTTCTTGTATTGGAGCGCTTTGTGTTAAAGAAGGTGCTCGAAAGACTGCCAAGAGCAGTAGGATGGATCTATGCAATGCTTGTAGTATACTTTGGCTGGGTATTATTTAAATTTGAGAATATGGCAGAGCTTGGAAACGTTCTTTCAGGTATGTTTGGCTTTGGTCATATGGCTGGAAATCTTTCCACACTCTATACATTGTTAAATAATATTTTCCTTCTTATTATTTCCATTATCGCAGTATTCCCAATTGGAAAGAATCTGCGTATGGCGGCATATCACTATGAAAATAAAAGGAAAAAGGTTCCAACACTTTTGTACTATTTGGATGCAGTTACACCGGTAATATTGATTTTGCTGTCGCTTTTGGCACTTGTCGGAGACAGCTACAATCCATTCTTGTATTTCCAGTTCTAATTTAAGTCCGAAAGAAAGGTTTGTCATGGATAAAAAAGAAAAAGAAGAATTTATGAAACAAAAACGAGCGGCCTATAAAAAGGCTAGAACGTTTGGATTGTTTTTATTTATTGTGGTAATGGCATTTTGCTGTATTCTCGGATTGATGATTCCTGTTCGTCCAAAGGAATCGGTACTAGAAAAAAGAGAGTTAGCAAAGTTTCCGCAAATTACTGTTTCAGGTGTGTTAGATGGAAGTTACTTTTCTGATATTTCCACATGGTACTCTGATTCCTATCCACTTCGTGATGTGTGGATGTCAGGAAGCAATGCTATGAAAAAGCTTTATGGAATAAAAACAAAGCAGATTGTATCAAATAAGGGCACAGCAGATGAGATTCCAGTTGTGACAAAAAATGAAAATGAAGAGACACCTGAGGCTGTTACAGAAGAATCAGAGCAGGAATCTGTTCAGACAGAAGTAACTACAGCGCTAGCAGAAAGTACACCGGCCAAGGCAACAGCACCGGCACAGATTGTGCTTCCGACAGATGATCCGTCATATTCACTTCCTGCTATTACAGGTCAGACATTAAATGGTGTTTATGTAGAGGGAGATACTGGTTACGGTATGTATTTCTTTAACCAGCAGGCAGCTACAACATATATTGATATGGTTAACCGCACTGCAGATACCTTTGCAGGCACAGCAAATGTGTATACTATGCTTGTTCCAAACAGCGAAGCTTTTTATCTGACAGATGAGGAGCGTGCGCAGTTAGAGCCGGATTGGAGAAACGAGAAGGCGGCAACTGATTATTATGTGGCAAGCTTTAACTCAAATGTTAAAAATATTGATATTTATGATGTGCTTGCAGCGCATACAGATGAGTATATTTATTTTAGAACAGATCACCACTGGACAGGACTTGGTGCATATTATGCTTACAATGCGTGGGCACAGGAAAAGGGCGTAGATGCGCATGCGCTTGAAGAATATGAGCAGGTAACATTCCCCGGCTTTACAGGTTCCTATTACACAGAGACGCAGGCAGCAGCAATGGAAGCAAATCCAGATACAGTCATTGCATATAAGCCGCTTACATGTGACAGAATGACATTTACAGATACTGATGGAAATACCTTAAACTGGCCTATCATAAACGATGTATCAGGCTATCGTAGTACACAAAAGTACAGCTGCTTTGCAGCAGGAGATCAGCCATTTAGCTATATTGAAAACCCAAATGTCGCAAATGGACAGGCATGTATTCTTGTAAAGGAATCATATGCAGATGCATTCGTTCCGTATTTAACAGATCATTATCAGTTTATTTACTGGTTTGACTACAGAGAATACAACGGAAATATTACAGAATATATTCGTACTGTCACACAGACAGAGGGAATAAATACGGTCGATATAATGTTCTTAAATGGACTAGATCCAATCAGTTCGATTGAGTCAATGAACCGCTTAAACAGTCTGATGCAGTAACGCACACAGCCGTTAACAGATACGGCGGAAAGGTATGGTTATTTTATTTATGCAGTATTTGATTATTTTTCTGATTTCCATGGTGCCGCTCATTGAGTTAAGAGGTGCAATTCCGTATGCAATCGGATTTAAACTTCCGCTATTGCCATCTTACATCATCTGTATCCTTGGAAATATGCTTCCTGTACCATTTATCTTTTTATTTGCAAGAAAGATTCTCGTGTGGGGAAGTGATAAAAAGTACATTGGCGGCTTCTTCAACTGGTGTCTTAAAAAAGGAGAGAAAGGCGGAAAGAAGCTTCAGGAAAAGGCAGGAAGAGGCCTTTATGTGGCACTGTTTTTGTTTGTAGGAATACCGCTTCCGGGAACAGGCGCATGGACAGGAACACTTGCAGCAAGCCTTCTTGATATGGATTTTAAAAAGAGCACACTTGCTGTTATGTGTGGTGTCGTGCTGGCAGGCATCATCATGGGATTAGTAAGCGGAGGCGTGTTCTCGTTCATTCGGTAAGCTTAAAGGATGCCCACGAATTGCTCCGTTACTTCGTAACTCTCGCAATTCTAAAAATATTCGGATTCGCTGATTTTCTTCGAAAATCGCTGCATTCTCATATTTTAGCGGGTCCCAAGCTACAAATCCTTGTCGTGCAAGCATGATCGGATTTGTAGCTTTTGACCCTGGCATCCTATGTAGGGGGTATCTCAACTGAGATATCCCTTCATTGTTTTTAAGGCACTTTTTTCAAGGCGAGAGACCTGTGCCTGGGAAATGTGTATTTCCTGTGCAATCTCCATCTGAGTCTTTCCCTCATAAAAGCGCATTTTGATGATGCGCTGCTCCCGCTTAGGGAGCTTTTTTAATGCCTCACAAAGTGCAATCTCCTGAACCCAGTTATCCTCTTTATTTTTCTTATCACTGATTTGATCCATGACATAGAGCGTGTCACCGCCGTCACTGTAAACGGGCTCATAAAGACTGAGCGGACTTTGAATCGCATCAAGCGACTGAATAATTTCCTCGCGGTTGATGCTTGTACGCTCAGCAATCTCATCAAGAGTTGGCTCACGGTCAAGCTCCCTTGTCAGAGCTTCCCTTGCGGAAACAGTTTTATAAGCGATATCGCGAAGGGAACGAGAGACACGTATACTGTTATTGTCCCGCAAAAAGCGTCTTACCTCACCGATGATCATCGGAACTGCGTAGGTTGAAAATTTAACCTGATGACTAAGATCAAAATTGTCAATTGCCTTCATTAAGCCAATGCAGCCGATCTGAAACAAATCATCAATATTTTCACCGCTTGAAGAAAAGCGGCCAATCACACTTAAAACGAGACGTAAATTTCCAGTAATGTAAAGCTCACGTGCCTGTTGATCTCCATTTTTGATTCGGTGGAACAAAGTTTCCTTCTCACTGCTGTCAAGCAGAGGCAACGTTGCCGTGTTGACTCCGCAGATTTCCACTTTGTAGCCTGCCATCTGTATCCTTCCTTTCCGCAGCAGTCGCTGCCGCCATAAATTATGCATTAAAAGGATGCACAGAAAGAAGGGGCTTTATACGCGCGTTTATTGCGAAAGACCTTCGGTGCAGGAAAATACCTTGCAATTAAAAATAAAATTCTGTATGATTATAGTGTGGGGCAGCAAAATGTCCCGTGCTGCAAAGGAGAAAACTATGGATACTGTCTTTTTTGACATGGATGGAACACTGATTGACACAGAAAAATATTACAATGTGTGTTGGTGTGAAGCAATTGCAAAATTTGGTTATACCATTACAAAAGAAGAGGCACTTGACCTTAGAAGTCTTGGCCGGCCGCATGTGTATCGCTTTTTTGAAGAAAAATATGGAAAAGGCTTTCCATATGATGAAATGCGTGCATATAGAAAAAAGATCATGGAAGAAATGCTTAAACGAGATGGCATTACTGTAAAGCCCGGTGCAAAAGAAATTCTTTTATGGCTAAAAAGCCGTCAGATACGCTGCATGATCGCAACGGCAACTGATCTTGAGCGCACAAATCGTTATCTTGAAATGGCAGGATTGTCATCTTATTTTGACGAAATAATAAGTGCTGTTATGGTAAAAAACGGAAAGCCGTCACCAGATATTTATCAGCTTGCATGTGAAAAAGCAGGCCGTATACCGTCAGATTGTATTGCAATCGAGGATTCGCCAAATGGTGTACGTGCTGCGGCCGCAGCAGGATGCCGTGTTTTCATGATTCCTGACTTAGATGAGCCAGATGAGGCAACGCGCGCGCTGTGCGAAGGAGTTTTTCCTAGTTTGTCAGAGCTTCGCACGCACTTTGTAAAAATTTTGTAAGTTGCAAGTAACCGCTTTCTGCGGTATGATAGAATAATGTAAGGGCGAAAAGCTCTAAAATTTTTTGAAGGGAAGCATATATGGAAGTAAAAGATAGAAAAGATATTGATGTAAAAGATACATGGAACCTTGAAAGCATTTATGCAAACAATGAATTGTGGGAAGAGGATTACGCCGCTCTTGAAAAGGACGCAGCAGAATTTGCAAAGTTAAAGGGGGCAATTGAAGCAGACGTTAGTAAGATCCCGGCAGTTCTCGATGCTTACTATGGACTGCATCGCCGTTTAAGCAAATTGAGTGTTTACGCAAGAATGCGCTTTGATCAGGACACGACAGACAGCACCTACCAGACAATGTCAGCAAAGATCGGCAGCCTTGGCGTAAAGATTGGCGCAGCTAGTGCCTTTGTAGAGCCGGAGATTCTTTCTTACAGCAAGGAGCAGTTAGAAGCTGCAGAAAAAGAAAATGAACGCACTGCTTATTATGGAAGAAAGATTGAAGAGATGCTTCGCGGACAGGAGCACACATTAGATGCAGAAAAGGAAGAGCTTTTAGCTGCAGCAGGAGACATGGCAGAGGCACCAGATGATATTTTCAGCGTGTTAATGAATGCTGATATGAAGTATCCTGATATCGTGCTTGAGGACGGCACACATTTGCCGCTGACAAACAGCACATATATTTCCTACATGGAGTCACCAGACCGTGCAGTAAGAGAAGGTGCATTTAAGACACTTTACGGTCAGATTGCAAGCTTAAAGAATACATTTGCAGCAATATACCGCGGCAACTTAAAGCAGGCAAAATTTTATGCACAGTCAAGAAAATATTCATCAGCACGTGCTATGTATTTGGCAGATTCCAATGTGCCAGAGAGCGTTTATGACAACTTATTAAGTGCTGTTCACGAGGCACTTCCTATGATGTACCGCTACGTTGCTGTTAGAAAGAAAGTGCTTGGCGTAGACAAGCTTCACATGTATGATGTTTACACACCAATCGTTGCCGCACAGAATCAGACATACGAGTTTGAGCAGGCAAAACAGATGGTGCTTGAGGCATTAAAGCCGATGGGAGAGGATTATCTTTCTCATGCGCGTGAGGGTCTTGAAAACCGCTGGATTGATATTTATCCAAACAAGGGAAAGAAAGGCGGCGCATACTCTTGGGGCTGCTACGACTCACAGCCATTCATACTGCTAAACTACACAAAAAATCTTGACAGCGTATTTACACTGATTCATGAGATGGGTCATTCCATTCATTCCTACTATTCAATAACTGCACAGGATTACGCATACTCTGATTACAAGATCTTTGTAGCAGAGGTCGCTTCTACATGCAATGAGTGCTTATTGATGCATGATCTTTTGAAAAAGACAACAGATAAGGAGCAGAGAAAATATCTGTTAAATCATTATCTGGACAGCTTTAAGGGAACATTGTTCCGTCAGACGATGTTTGCTGAGTTTGAGAAGACTGCACATGATTACTGTGCACAGGGAAAGCCGCTGACAGCAGAAGCATTAAGTCAGATGTATCTGGAATTAAATCAGAAATACTTTGGACCAGATATGGAAAAGGATGAGGAGATTGCATACGAGTGGATGCGTATACCTCATTTCTACACACCATTTTACGTATATCAGTATGCAACAGGATACTCCGCAGCAGTTGCGTTGTCTGCAAAGATCTTAAAGGAAGGAAAGCCGGCAGTAGATGCCTACATGAGCTTCTTAAAGGGCGGTGAGAGCAAAGATCCGATTGATCTTTTAAAGATGGCTGGTGTAGATATGACAACAGAAAAGCCGGTAGCCGATGCACTGGCATTATTTGGAGAGTTAGTAGCAGAGTTGGAAGCACTTGTCTGAAAGGCTGGTGAAACATGACACAATACGAAGCAATAGGCAGACGCCATTCCGTCAGGCGTTTTCAGATGACGGCAATTGATCCGCATATTATGAAGCAGATTAATTGCTTTATTCAGACACTTGCACCGCTGCATCCGCAGGCAGCGTACAGGATCGCCGTTGTGGAGGCATACAATACACAAAAGCATGTTTTTAAGGGCATGTTTTTGGCACAGGCACCATATTATCTGGTGCTTTCAGCAAAGGATCATCCATTTGCGGCAGTCAATGCCGGATATGTGATGGAGCAGCTGGTTTTATATCTGGTATCAAAGGGCTTTGCTACATGTTATCTTGGAGATGCAAAGTCAAAGCCAGATCTTGACCAGTATCAGCCGATGATTGTTGTGGCATTTGGAAAGGCGGCGGCCACGGCAGTAAAAAAGCCGGCTAGCCGCAAGAAGTTAACAGAGCTTGTGAATCAGCCGCCGGTAGCGCAGCAAAATGCCCGAAAGATTATCGAGGCAGCAAGGATTGCGCCATCTGCATTCAATCTCCAGCCTTGGCGTTTTATGCCGCAGGATGGAAAAATTCATGTCTTTATGAAAAAAGAAAGTCTTATGCAGACAAAGCGAATGAAAGAGCTGACGCTTCTTGACATGGGTATTGCTATGTGTCATATGGCGCTTGCGGCAGAAGAACTTTGGCTTGATTGGCGTCTGTCAAGAGAAGATACGTCAAATGAGCCGATATGGAAGGGCTGCCAATATGTGGCAACACTTTA
Source organism: Anthropogastromicrobium aceti (assembly GCF_020687335.1). Lineage (NCBI taxonomy): Bacteria > Bacillati > Bacillota > Clostridia > Lachnospirales > Lachnospiraceae > Anthropogastromicrobium > Anthropogastromicrobium aceti. The sequence goes on along the minus strand of NZ_JAJEQN010000003.1, from coordinate 34,482 downwards.
CTATGAGATAAAAAGCTTTTGATTTTGTTTGTTCATAAAATTTTAGCACCGCGCATAAAGTATGTTAGAAAATGCAAAGCGGTGGGTGAATCCTATAAACACAAGTAATAAAGCAAAGAAAATAAGACGAAGCATGATGTCAGGACTGGCAGCATTTGCTGTGGCAATCCTGCTGTTTGCACAGATCGTGTTGTCTGCGGATGAAGCAAAAATGCCAGCGCAGGAATCACTCTATGCCAGATCAGCTGCATTAATTGATGGAGATACTGGCAGACTGCTTTACGGTAAGGAGGAAGATGTGATCCTGCCTATGGCAAGCACGACAAAGATTATGACATGTATTCTTGTGCTTGAGATGATGGAGCCAGAAGAAATATGCACAGCATCTGCCTATGCTGCCTCACAGCCGCAGGTGCATCTTGGCGTGCAAAAAGGCTGGTCATTTCGCTGCGAGGATCTCTTATATTCATTGATGTTAGAAAGCCATAACGATACGGCTGTTATCTTAGCAGAGGCAGCTGCAGGAAGTGTAGAGGGCTTTGCTACATGGATGAATAAAAAGGCAAAAGAGATCGGGCTTAGCCAGACACATTTTGTAACACCAAACGGGTTAGATAATGAGGCACATTATACAACGGCAAGAGAGCTTGCGCTTCTTCTTCGTTATTGCATTCGTACATCGCCAAAAAGCAAAGAATTTTTAAAGATCACGCGTACAGCGCAGTATGAATTTACCGATACGACAGGTGCTTATTCATTTTCAGTGTATAATCATAACGCATTTTTGCAGATGATGGACGGTGCACTGACAGGGAAGACAGGATTTACAGGAAAAGCAGGGTATTGTTATGTCGGTGCCCTAGAAAGAGATGGGCGTCTTTATATAGTATCACTTCTTGCATGCGGTTGGCCGGGAAATAAAAGCTATAAATGGGCTGATACAAAAAAGCTTATGAACTATGGGCTGTCAGCTTATGAAACCAAAAAGCTTGAGACACCGACAGTACCCAAAATGAGCGCATCAGTTATTGATGGTGTATATGACTGGACTAAGCAGACAAAGTCACAGGTAAAGTTAATCTGTCCCGATGCACCAGATAAATATCAGGTGCTTGCAAAAGATGGAGAGAAAATTGAAATTCAAATCAGAGCCAGAAAAGAGCTTGCATCGCCCGTATTAGAAGATGAAGTTTGCGGTGAAGTCTCCTTTTGGCTTAGTGAGGTATGTTTAGGTACATATCCAATTTATCCGGAACAGGCAGTAGACAGACGCGCATTTGTCTGGTATATTATGCGTGTACTTTCTTTGCTGCTGTAATTTGTAGAAAAATCAGGCGGTATAAGGTGAGTAGATTAGATAGAGAAAAAAAGTTGATGGTTGTATTTCCTACAACGACAGATGCCATGCATATGCAGCAGGCAGCCACAAAGTATAAGCTTCCAGGTCGCATGATACCGCTTCCGGGCGGACTAGAGGCTGGATGTGGGCTTGCATGGTGCACATTGCCAGAACAAAAAAATATGCTTGAGGCATTGACAGAAGAGCTTGGAATTAACACACAAGGTTTTTTTGAAAAGGAATGGTGAAAGGAACAATGATGAGAAATTGGAAATTGAGAAGCAGTGTAATTGTACTTGCAGCAGTAATGATGGCTTCGTCAGGCTGCGGCAAAAAAAATAATGATACAGCAAGTCTTCCGCAGCTGCCAAGCCAGACACAAACACAAGAGCAGACACAAGAACAAACAATTGAGCAGACTATACCTGTAACGACAGAGGAAGAAGCAATTCCAGTTCCAGTAGCGCCAGGAGAAGTGAATGTATCGTCATCTTCGTCAGCAAGCGCGTCAAGTCTGGCAGCTGCATCGTCACAGGCTGTACAGGCAGAAGATGGCTACGAGCCGCGAGATGAAGAAGTTTATGCGACACAAAAGGTTAATATTCGCGAGACAGCTTCTACAGACGCAGCAAAGGCAGGCTCTCTTGAGGCGGGTGCATCCATTCACAGAATAGGCTACACTGCAGAGTGGAGTAAGGTAGAATATAACGGTACAACATGTTACATTGCAAGTGAATATCTTTCAGATAAGGCACCAGAAACTGTAAATCAGCAGGTACAGGCACCAAGCGCAGCTACGGAGCTTTGGAGTGGTGATTTAGGTACACTCAGTACAAATGAGTTCAGCGGAATTGCAGACTATAGGGATCGCGATGCGTTAAATGTTCCGAATGGATGCTATTACTTAAAGAAGCTGTATGGAAAGTATAATGCAAAGTTTATTGAAGATACATCAAAGAAAGTAATTTATCTTACTATGGACGAGGGATATGAGGCAGGCTTTACACCTCAGATTCTTCAGACACTTCGCGAGAAGAACGTAAAAGCAACCTTCTTTGTCACAAAAGAATTTTATGACAGCAATCCAGAGTACATTAAACAGATGATTGATGAAGGTCACACTGTAGGAAATCACACCTGCAACCACAAGAATATGCCATCGCTTTCACTTGAGGAGCAGACAAACGAGATCATGGTTCTTCACAACCTGGTTAAAGACAACTTTGGTTACGAGATGAAGCTGTTTAGATTCCCAGAGGGTTCTACAAGTGAGCAGTCATTAGGTCTTGTAGAAAGCCTCGGCTACCAGAGCGTATTCTGGAGCTTCCACTATTTAGATTACAACTCCGATGCTCAGAAAGATCCGGCAGAGACATTGCAGCTTTGCATGGACAGCATTCATCCGGGTGCAATCTATCTGCTTCATGCAAAGTCAGCGACAAACACACAGATCCTTGGAGAATGGATTGATGCAGTGCGCGCCGCAGGATACGAGTTCGGTGGAGGACTGCCGACTACGTGGTAACCATAAAAAAATCCCCTGATAGAGGAGAAATCCTCTACCGGGGGATTTTTGTGTGGTTAAAATTTGAGTAATCTTATTTACTTCTCTGCGCGAAGGAATGCCTCGTATCCGCGACATGTCTCGTAAACGTCGATCTTACTTACAACTTCCCACGGTGCGTGCATGTTAAGAACCGGAACGCCACAGTCGATAACTTCCATGTTCAGGTTTGCAAGGATATAAGCGATAGTTCCGCCACCTCCCTGGTCAACCTTTCCAAGCTCGCTAGTCTGGAAGAATACGCCTGCATCGTCCATTACCTTTCTAAGGTAAGCGATATACTCTGCATTAGCATCATTGCAGCCGCTCTTTCCGCGAGCACCGGTATACTTATTGAATGTGAAGCCTCTTCCACAGAAAGCACTGTTCTTTCTCTCATTTACCTCTGGGTAATTTGGATCAAATGCAGCACTTACGTCAGATGAGAGCATCTTGGAGTTTTTCAGACAGCGGCGAAGAATAAGATCGCTGTATGATGCGCTAGTCAGTGCAATAAGCTCAGCAACGATATTCTCGAAGAAACGGGAATGCATACCAGTAGCACCGTTGCTTCCAACCTCTTCCTTATCAACAAGCAGACAGCAGCTTGTATGTACAGGATTTTCTACCTTAAGCATAGCAGCAAGAGAAGTGTAGGAGCATACACGGTCATCATGACCATAGCCCATGATCATGCTGCGGTCAAGTCCGTAATCTCTTGCAGGACCAGCCGGAACGATCTCAAGCTCAGCAGACAGGAAATCTTCTTCCTCAATGTCATACTTTTCCTTTAACATAGAAAGGATCAGCTCCTTAACAGGCTCCTTGCAGTCATCAGCAGCATTCATAACAGGACGGCTTCCAACAGTCAGATTTAACTTCTCGCCCTCGATTGCCTTAGAGAGAGTCTTTGCCATCTGATCACCAGATAAGTGAATCAAAAGATCAGAGATACCAAGTACCGGATCAGACGGATCCTCACCGATTACAACATTGACAACAGTACCGTCCTTCTTTGCAACAACGCCGTGAAGAGCAAGCGGAAGAGCAACCCACTGATACTTCTTGATTCCGCCATAGTAGTGTGTATCAAGAAGAGCAAAATCCTCATCCTGATAAAGCGGATTCTGCTTAACATCAATACGAGGAGAGTCAATGTGTGCACCAAGGATATGCATACCCTTTTCCATCGGCTCAGTACCAACTACAAATAAAGCAATTGTCTTGCCCATGTTGTTAGCATAAACCTTATCGCCAGCCTTTAATGGTGTACCAGCCTCGATACAGTCATTTAAGTTCTTGTATCCAGCAGCCTCAGCCAGACGAATACTTTCCTCTACGCACTCACGCTCTGTCTTGCAGTCGGAGATGAATTTGATATAATCAGCGCAGAGTGCATTTACCTGTGCGAGCTTTGCTTCATCGCAGGATTTCCATGCATTTTTACGTTCCATAACAAATACTTCCTTTCTTTTTGGGAAAACATAGAGTATCCCTTATCATTCTTATTCATTATATCATAGGAAATGAAGTTTGTCTTATTAAAAGTACAAAAAATTGCAAATTCTTGTTGAATTATTTGCTCAAAAACGATACAATGTTAAATGGCAGAAGATGGTTTTAACCATTAGAATAAAAAATTAAACGGAGGACGAATATGAGTACAACATCACAGAATTCAGCAAGCAGCCGTATAAGTGCTTTGCTTGATGACAACAGTTTTGTTGAGATCGGCGGATCAGTTACTGCCAGAAATACCGATTTCAATTTGCAGAACAAAGAAACACCTGCAGATGGAGTATTAACAGGATATGGTACTATTGATGGTGCCCTTGTCTATGTTTACAGCCAGGACGCAACTGTTCTGGGCGGTTCCATCGGAGAAATGCACGCAAAGAAGATTGTAAAGCTTTACAGCCTTGCAATGAAGGTAGGTGCACCGGTAATCGGTTTGGTAGACTGTGCAGGAATGAGATTAGAGGAGGCTACCGATGCATTAGAGGCATTTGGTAAGCTGTATGAGTGCCAGGCACTTGCATCTGGCGTAGTTCCACAGATCACAGCAGTTTTCGGAACCTGCGGCGGCGGTATGGCAGTAGTTCCGGCTCTGACTGATTTCACATTTATGGAGGCAAAGAACGCAAAGCTGTTCGTTAATTCTCCAAATGCATTAGAGGGCAACAAGACTGAGAATACAGCAAACGCAGCATTCCAGAGCAGCGAGGCTGGTATGGTAGATGTAGTTGCACAGGAAGATGAGCTGTTAGAGAGCATCCGCACCTTAGTAAGCATTCTGCCGGCAAACAACGAGGATGACATGTCCTACAGCGAGTGCACAGATGACTTAAATCGTGCATGTACAGATCTTGAAGCATCAGCAGCAGATCCGGCACTTAGCCTGCCAATGATCTCTGATGATAACTTCTTCTTCGAGGTAAAGAAGGATTACGCAAAGGATATGGTAACTGGCTTTATCCGCTTAAACGGAAACACCATCGGCGCAATTGCAAACCGTACTGCTTTATATGACGAAGAGGGCAAGGAGGCTGAGACCTTCGACGGTACCTTAAGCGCAGAGGGTGCTGAGAAGGCAGCAGAGTTCGTAAACTTCTGTGACGCATTCTCCATCCCAGTTTTAACACTGACAAATGTTACCGGATACAAGGCAACAAAGTGCCAGGAGAAGAGAATCGCAAAGGCAGCTGCAAAGCTGATTTATGCATTCCATGATATGACTGCTCCAAAGGTAAATGTAATCGTAGGCGCAGCAAACGGAACAGCATCCTTAGCAATGAACAACAGTGCAGATATGACATATGCATGGCCGCAGGCTACCATCGGCATGATGGATCCAGTAAGTGCAGCAAAGATCATGTATGCAGATGAGATTGCAAAGGCAGATGATAAGAATGCTCTTATAAGCGAGAAGGCAGCAGCTTACGCTAAGCTTCAGGCAAGTGCAGAGTCTGCAGCTAAGAGAGGTTATGTAGACAGCATTATCGCTCCGGAAACTACAAGACAGATCGCTGCAGCAGCATTTGAGATGCTGTTCACAAAGAGAGAGGACCGTCCGGCAAAGAAGCACGGTACCGTTTAATCCAGAAACACAGTACCGTGTGAACACATCGCGGATTAATGATCCCCTATGTGTGTACGGGGTGGAATGAGAGGTAGATATGAAAAGAAAGTTAGCAGTATTATTAAGTGTGCTGCTGTGTGCGTTTGGGCTGACTGCCTGCTCCTCATCCAGTGCTTCTGATACAGCAAGTGAGGACATGGCTGTCTACAAGACAGAGGCAGTTGCACTCATTGATACACTTGTAAATGAGCAGAAAACACTTGACGAGTTAAAGGCTGAGGCAAATGACGAGGATGAGGCCGCTGCATTTGAGGCTGGTTTTTCAGCGTGGGAAGATGCAAAGGAAGAACTCGGCGCAGTTAGCGAGATCAAAGAGGATTCTGCTGATGTCAGCTACGAAAACCAGAACAAGCTTTATGTTGTCAGTGTAGACGGAACCTTTGACAAGCGTGATGCAGTTGTCACTGTTACCTTTGATAAGAAGGGAAATTTAAGTTCTGTTGCATTCAACGGTGTTTATACACTGGGTGAGAAGATGTCAAAGGCAGCCTTAAATACCATTATGGGTCTGGCAGTCGTATTCGTTATGCTGATCTTCATCAGCTTGATCATCTACTGCTTCAAGTTTATCCATGAGGCAGAGGAAAGAGCAGCTGCAAAGAAGAAGGCTTCAGAGCCTGCTCCGGCACCTGCACCAGTAGTAGAAGAAACAGTAGAAGAAGAGGACGATCTTGAGCTTGTAGCTGTTATTGCAGCAGCAATCGCAGCAAGCGAAGGTACCGATCCGAATGGTCTGGTAGTTCGTTCTATTAAGAGAGTTGGCAAGACAAACAACTGGAAAAGAGCATAAAAGCAGCCGCAAAGCGGCAGAAGGAGATTAAGATGAAAAATTATACCATTACTGTAAATGGCAATGTATATGAAGTAACTGTTGAAGAAGGAACCGGATCCGCAGCAGCTGCAGCACCAAAGGCAGCTCCTAAGGCAGCACCGAAGGCTGCTCCAAAGGCAGCAGCACCGGCTGGCGCACAGGGTGCTGTAAAGATCAGCGCTCCAATGCCAGGTAAGATTCTTGGTGTTAAGGCAAACGCTGGTGACGCTGTAAAGAAGGGTCAGGTAATCGTTGTTCTTGAGGCTATGAAGATGGAGAATGATATCGTAGCACCTCAGGATGGAACCGTAGCTTCTATCAATGTAACAGCAGGACAGTCCGTTGAGTCTGGCGCAGTACTTGCTACAATGAACTAATGAAGCTCCTACGTAAGTAGGTGAATCCTGCATACGCAGGAAATATACGGGAGGTATTAGACAATGAGTTATGTAACTGAAACATTAGGCAATCTAATCCACCAGACCGCGTTCTTCAATCTGTCATGGGGCAACCTGTTAATGATCCTTGTTGCACTGGTATTCTTATACTTGGCAATCAAGAAGGGATACGAGCCGTTACTGCTTGTGCCGATTGCATTCGGTATGCTGCTTGTTAACATGTATCCGGAAATCATGGCAAACCCGGAAGACACTTCAAACGGTGTTGGAGGATTACTGCATTATTTCTATATTCTGGACGAGTGGAGTATTCTGCCGTCTCTGATCTTCATGGGAGTTGGTGCGATGACTGACTTCGGTCCGCTGATCGCAAACCCAATCAGCTTTTTGATGGGTGCTGCTGCACAGCTTGGTATCTATCTGGCTTACTTTATGGCAATCCTTATGGGATTCTCTGATAAGGCAGCTGCAGCAATCTCTATCATTGGCGGTGCTGACGGTCCGACCTCTATCTTCCTTTGCGGTAAGTTAGGACAGACCCAGTACATGGGACCAATCGCCGTTGCTGCATATTCTTACATGTCTCTTGTTCCGATCATTCAGCCGCCGATCATGAAGGCACTGACTACAGAGAAAGAGAGAAAGGTCAAGATGGAGCAGCTTCGTCCAGTATCAAAGCTGGAGAGAATCCTGTTCCCGATCATAGTAACAATCGTTGTTGTTTTGATTCTTCCAAGTACTGCACCGCTTATCGGTATGCTTATGCTTGGTAATTTGTTCCGCGAGAGTGGTGTTGTTAAGCAGCTTACTGAGACAGCTTCCAACGCACTTATGTATATCGTAGTTATCCTTCTTGGTACTTCTGTAGGTGCATCTGCCAGTGCAGAGGCATTCTTAAAGATGGATACCTTAAAGATCGTTGCACTTGGTATGATCGCTTTCGCATTTGGTACTGCAGGCGGTGTTCTTCTTGGAAAGCTTTTGTGCAAGCTTACAAAGGGAAGAATCAATCCGCTTATCGGTTCAGCAGGTGTATCTGCCGTTCCGATGGCAGCGCGTGTATCACAGAAGGTTGGTTCAGAGGCAGATCCGAGCAACTTCCTTTTGATGCATGCAATGGGACCAAACGTAGCCGGTGTTATCGGTACGGCCGTTGCGGCAGGTACGTTTATGGCAATATTTGGAGTATAAAGTTAACTCGTCAGACTGTTGTGCAAGGATCTCATGCTTGCATGAAGATCCTGCATAACGGACTGACGAAGGGAGCGACCGGTCATGAACAAAACAAGAACTGCGAAGCAGTGATAGCGCGATAGCGCGGTTTTGTGAATGGGCGCGAGTGAACTTTATTTAAAAACACGTATACTGATAAAATTTGGAGGTAATATAATGGCAGAGCAAGTAAAAAGGCCAGTAGGAATTACAGAGACGGTCTTAAGAGATGCGCATCAGTCTCTGATGGCAACTAGAATGACCACAGAGCAGATGCTTCCAATCGTTGATAAAATGGATCAGGTAGGATACCACTCCGTAGAGTGCTGGGGTGGCGCTACATTTGATGCCAGCCTTCGTTTCCTGAAGGAAGATCCGTGGGAGAGACTGCGTAAGTTAAGAGCAGGCTTCAAGCATACAAAGCTGCAGATGCTGTTCCGTGGACAGAACATCTTAGGCTACAATCACTATGCAGATGACGTAGTAGAGTACTTCGTACAGAAGTCAGTTGCAAATGGTATGGATATCATCCGTATCTTCGACTGCTTCAACGATCTGCGTAACTTAAAGACAGCAGTAAACGCAACAAAGGCAATCAAGAAGGAGAACCCAAATGCTGAGGCACAGATCGCACTGTGCTACACCCTTGGTGATGCTTATACACTTGATTACTGGAAGAAGATTGCAAAAGAGATCGAGTCCATGGGTGCAGATTCTATCTGTATCAAGGATATGGCAGGTCTTCTTGTTCCGTATAAGGCAACTGAGCTTGTTACAGCTCTTAAGAGCGCAACAAAGCTTCCGATTCAGATTCATACCCACTACACCTCTGGTGTTGCATCCATGACATATATGAAGGCAGTTGAGGCTGGCGCAGATGTTATTGATACAGCAATGAGCCCATTAGCTATGGGTACTAGCCAGCCGGCTACTGAGGTTATGGTAGAGACCTTCAAGGGAACTCCATACGATACAGGTCTTGATATGAAGCTTCTGGGAGAGATCGCTGACTACTTCCGTCCGATTCAGGAGGAAGCTCTTAAGTCTGGCCGCATCAACCCGAAGGTTATGGGTGTTAACATCAAGACTTTGATGTATCAGGTACCGGGCGGTATGCTTTCCAACTTGGTAAGCCAGTTAAAGGAAGCAGGCGCTGAGGATAAGTACTATCAGGTACTTGAGGAAGTTCCGAGAGTACGTAAGGACTTCGGAGAGCCGCCGCTTGTTACTCCGTCTTCTCAGATCGTTGGTACTCAGGCAGTTCTTAACGTTCTTCAGGGCGAGAGATACAAGATGATGACCAAGGAGTCCAAGAAGATTTTAAGAGGTGAGTTTGGACAGACTGTTAAGCCATTTAACAAGGAAGTTCAGAAGAAGGCAATCGGAGACGAGAAGCCGATCACTTGCCGTCCGGCAGATCTGATCAAGCCACAGTTAGACAAATTCCGCAAGGAGGCAGCTCAGTATATCCAGCAGGACGAGGATGTACTGACCTATGCACTGTTCCCGCAGGTTGCTACTGAGTTCTTCAAGTATCGTGAAGCACAGCAGACAAAGGTAGATCCAGCTGCTGCAGATACAAAGAATAAGGCATACCCGGTATGATACTAGAGTCGAAAAGTCACAAGCTGATCATGCTTGCATGAAGAAGCTTGTGACCTTGAGACTCGTAAAAACATGAGGATGCAGCGATTTTCGAAGAAAATCAGCGAATCCGAATGTTTTTAGAATTGCGAAAGATGCGAAGCAGCGGAGCAATTCGTAGGTATCATTTAAATAAAAATAAGAAACTAAGGGACTCTTGGAAAACAAGGGTCCCTTTTTTGAAAAAAGGATTGTGTGAAAATTTTTTATGAGCAAAGTAATAGTAATAGGCGGCGGTGCCGCTGGAATGATGGCTGCATTAAAGGCAGCCGAGAATGGTCATGATGTGACACTGCTTGAGAAAAATGAAAAGCTTGGCAAAAAGCTTTTTATCACAGGAAAGGGTCGATGCAACGTGACAAATGCCTCCGATATGGAGACAATCATGAGCCAGATCGTGACAAATCCACGTTTTCTTTACAGTGCGTTTTCTGACTGCAGCAACACAGATGTCATGGAACTTATTGAAAACGGCGGATGTCCGCTTAAGATAGAAAGAGGTCAGCGCGTATTCCCAGAGTCAGATAAGTCCTCCGATATCATAAGCTGTTTTTCACGCCTTTTAAAAAAGGCTGGCGTAGAAATTATATTAAATAAAGAAGTAACGCATATCATCACCGAAGAAGGACGTGCAGCAGGCGTGTCACTTTCCGATGGAAAAAAAATAAGCGCCGATGCCATAGTGCTTGCAACAGGAGGTCTTTCCTATGCGTCAACAGGCTCCACGGGAGACGGACACCGCATGGCAAGAGAGCTTGGTCATACAGTGACACCATGCTTTCCGGCATTAGTGCCAGTTAACACAAAAGAAGACTGGTGCCGCACACTGCAGGGACTGTCACTTAAAAATGTTACCTTCACTGTAAAAGACGGCAAAAAGAAGCTGTATGAGGATTTTGGAGAGATGTTGTTCACTCATTTTGGCATCAGCGGACCACTTGTATTAAGTGCAAGCAGTAAAATAGTCAAAAAGCTTGATAAAAATCCGCTTTCTGCTTTCATAGACTTAAAGCCGGCGCTTACAGACGAGCAGCTTGATGCAAGACTTTTGCGAGACTTCTCACAGGAAAAAAATAAGCAGTTTAAAAATGCATTAAATGGCTTATTCCCGGCAAGACTAGCAGAGCAGATCGTCATTTTGTCAGGCATAAATCCAGACAAGGAAGTAAACGCCATCACAAAAGAAGAGCGTGCCCATCTTGTTTATTTAACCAAAAATCTCCCATTGACCATTCTTAGTGTCAGGAGTTATAATGAAGCTATTATCACGCAGGGCGGCGTCAAAGTGCAGGAAGTACAGCCAAAGACCATGGAGTCAAAGCTTGTGCAGGGACTGTATTTTGCAGGCGAACTACTAGACATTGATGCCCTCACAGGGGGCTACAACCTGCAGCTTGCATGGTCCACGGGAAGCCTGGTAGGGGATAGTATTGTATAAATACTTGAATAGCGTGACAAACACTTCACCGAAACGCCTCGCAGAAGAATCGTAAAAAGAAAAGGAGACAAACAAATGGGTTTTAACATCGCAATTGATGGTCCGGCAGGAGCCGGAAAAAGCACCATCGCAAAGCTTGCAGCAAGCGAGCTTTCCTATATATATGTAGATACAGGCGCCATGTACCGCGCAATTGGTCTGTATGTATATCGTAAGCATGTGCCAGAAGAAGATAAAAAAGCAATTGGAGAGACTGCGAAAGAGACAGAAGTTTCCATTCGCTATATCGACGGTGAGCGCCATGTATATTTAAATGGTGAGGATGTAAGTGAAGAGATCAGAAAAGAGCATATCGGTCATATGGCATCTGTAGTTGGTGCAGTGCCGGCTGTAAGAGAGCATCTCTTATCACTTCAAAGACAGATTGCACAGGAAAATGATATCATTATGGATGGAAGAGACATCGGTACATGTATTCTTCCTAATGCAGATGTAAAGATCTTTCTGACAGCAAGTGCCGAGGAAAGGGCAAGAAGACGCTACTTAGAGCTGCAGTCAAAGGGCGATAATACGCCATATGACGTTGTGCTTGCCGATATTAAAGAGCGCGACTACCGCGACACGCACAGAGATATCGCACCGTTAAAGCAGGCTGAGGATGCTGTATACCTTGATACGTCAAACATGACAATTGAAGAGGCAGCAGCAAAGGTAGTAGAGCTTGCAAAGGCGGCACGCTGATGGAAGTAATTCTTGCAAAAAGCGCGGGCTTTTGCTTTGGCGTGCGCCGCGCAGTAAACGAAGTTTATCGTTGTCTTGAGGAAGAAAAGGATACACCAATCTATACCTTTGGCCCAATCATCCATAACGATGAAGTGGTCAACGATTTAAAGAATAAAGGTGTGCAGGTAGTTGACACATTAGAGTCGCTTGCAGCACTTAAAAAAGGCATTGTCATAATCCGCTCCCATGGTGTTGGCCGTGACACCGAAACAAAGATGCGTGAGCTTGGCATGCGTGTCATTGACATGACATGTCCGTTTGTAAAAAAGATTCACCGTCTTGTAGAAGAAAAGTCAAAAGAAGGCTACCAGATCGTCATAGCCGGAAATCCTGTGCATCCAGAGGTTGTAGGCATTGTAGGATGGAGCACAGACGGCGCATCAGTTGTAAAAGATGCAGAAGAAGCACAAAAGCTGGTATTAGACCCTAAAAAACCCGTTTTTGTGGCAGCACAAACGACATTTCACTACATTAAATTTCAAAATATAGTTGACCAATTAGAAAAAAAAGAGTACAATATAAATTGCGTTAACACTATCTGCAATGCAACCAGAAACCGGCAGGAGGAAGCAGCCAGTCTCGCAGCCTCAGTAGATGGCATGCTGGTCATAGGTGGGAGTCATAGCTCCAACACGCAGAAGCTGTTTGAAATATGCAAAAAAGAATGTAATAATACCCATTACATACAAACCGCTGAGGACCTAGACACCAATTGGTTTTTGACAGCAGACAGGGTGGGTGTTACAGGAGGGGCTTCAACCCCGAATATAATCATTGAGGAGGTTCTACACCATGTCAGACGAATTCGGACAATTATTAAGTGAGCAGAAAGAAGTTGCAATTAGCCAGGGCGCAGTTGTATCCGGTCAGGTTATTGCAGTAAAGGAAGACGAGATTGTCCTAAATATAGGATATAAAGCAGATGCTGTCATTAGCCGCAACGAATTTACCAACATCCCGAATGCAAATCTGTGCGACCTTGTAAAGGTTGGCGATGAGATCGAGGCTAAGGTTGTTAAGATGAACGACGGCGAGGGCCAGGTTCAGCTTTCTGTACGCAAGCTGCAGGCAGAGAGAGGAAGCAAGGTTCTTGAGGAAGCATTCGAGAACAAGACTGTATTAAAGGCAGTTGTTACTGAGATCTCCACTGGTGGATTAAGCGTAGTAGTTGATCAGACCAGAGTATTTATCCCGGCAAGCCTTGTATCCGATGTATACGAGAAGAATCTTGAGAAGTACAAGGGACAGGAAGTTGAGTTTATCGTTACTGAGTTCAACCCGAAGAAGCACAGAATTATCGGTAACTGCAAGGAGCTGATCATCGAGAAGAAGAAGAAGATGCAGGAAGAGCTCTTCGCAAAGCTTGAGGTTGGTCAGACCGTTGAGGGTACTGTAAAGAACGTTACAGATTTCGGTGCATTCGTAGATTTAGGCGGAGCAGATGGTCTGCTTCACATTTCTGAGATGAGCTGGGGCCGTATCGAGAATCCTAAGAAGGTATTCAAGAGTGGTGATAAGGTTAAGGTTCTTGTAAAGGCAATCGATGGAAATCGTATCGCACTGAGCATGAAGTTCCCGGAGGAGAATCCGTGGAAGGATGCAGAAGAGAAGTTTGCAGTAGGTACTGTTGTTACTGGTAAGGTAGCACGTATGACTGACTTCGGTGCATTCGTAGAGTTAGAGTCAGGTGTTGATGCACTGCTTCACGTTTCTCAGATCTCCAGAGAGCGCGTAGAGAAGCCACAGGATGTTCTGTCCATCGGTCAGGAAATCACCGCAAAGGTAGTAGACCTGAACGTAGATGCAAAGAAGATCAGCCTGAGCATGAAGGCTCTTGCAAACGATGAGGATCAGGAATAATCCGTAAGAAATACATCAAATAAAGTGAATTTAAAAAGACCGGGTAGAAAAAACTACCCGGTCTTTTTTGATTAAAGCAAGCGGTTCAAGAAAATAATTCCGGCGGTGCTTCCTGCGCCTCCTCAGAAGGAACAGGTACAGCACATCTCAGTGCATCTTCGAGTACATTATGTGCATAGGCGAGAATAAAATCAGGATCAGCTATATATTCTGTAAAAAGCTGCTTGGAAGAATACTCCTCCTTATAAAGATCAAACATATCCTCATGCGAGAGCGGAAGAAAAGTACTGCTTTTCTTTGTGTAGCAGGTAGAAGCACTTGCCTGAACACGATGCTCCGGATCTACATATTGGCCGACCTTCTTATGAACAGCGCGGTCCTCATCAGGAAGATAATAATAATCCTTATAATTATCAAAGAAATACTTTAATTCCCCGACAAAAGCACGAATCTCAATAATGATCTGGTTCGCACGGATCGATAAACGGCAAAGCGGCAGCTCACGCGTCACAGCTACCGGGACCTTAACAGAACAGTCCACCACAATAGTAAGAGAGGACGATGCAGTGCTTAAGGAATAGCCGGCAAGTGTCCACTCACTGCGGAATATATCAAGATAAGACAAAAGCGGCATAATCTGAGGAAGAGCCTTTAAATCATCCTCATTGTGAAGAAGAAGCACCTGATAAAGACGCTTATCACCAGTCTCAAGATAATCGTGATAAACAGCGATCATCTCCTTGCCGGTAGCCTGATCTAGTCTTGAAATATTTAAATAGCTTTCAAGTGTTGCAAGTTTTAAGTTCTCAAGCTGCAGAAGTGTCTTTACAGGACGCAGGTGGCGGTACAGATCAAAGCTGCGAATATTGTCAAGCACATCAGTATTAAGGCCATAGGCAGCAGCACATTTCTTTAAAAAAGGAAGATCAAAGGTTTCACCATTAAAAGAAACAACAACCTGATAATTCTTTATAAAAGAAAAAAAGTCCTCAAGGATCTCCTGCTCAGAATTAAGTGAATCAGAAAACCACTGTCTGATATGCCACTCCATCTGCTGATGATAGACTGCACCAATCAGATAAATAGAAGAGGTGGCAGGTGTGAGTCCTGTCGTCTCAATATCAAGAAATACAAGATCCTTTAAGGGTGCAATCGCATGAGAATCATAAAATTGCGGGATCGAAAACGTTTTACTTATAACAACCATTGAAATTCCCCCGTTATATAAAAAATCACATTAACTACAAATCTTAAAAATTTCTTACATTATAGCATAATAGAGGAGAGAAGTCAAACCTATTCCTATTATACGATTTGCATTAAACAGAGACATATATGTAAACTATGATTATAGATAATTACAATAAAAATGAAAAAAATCGCAAGAAAGTATGAAAAAAAAACAAAAAAGGTACTTTACAAAGTGTTTGAAATGTGCTACTGTTTAGACAAGCGAAAAAAACAGCATGTTCACCAGTTCAACTGGCAACGGTGAAAACTTGGAAGGAGTATGGAATATGCAGGGAGATGACAGCAAAGAGGGCAGAGACAGCAAACGTTTAAGTCGCGCGGAGCTTCTTGAAATGCTTATCGAGCAGTCAAAAGAAGTCGAGTCACTTAAAAAGGAGGTGGCGAAGCTTCAGAAACAGCTTGATGATCGGACGATTCAGTTGCAGCAGACAGGTTCGATTGCAGAAGCAGCTCTCGCATTAAACGACATATTCAAAGCTGCAGATCAGGCAGCATCCCAATACATCGAAAGTATCAAGCGTATGGAGCATGAAAAGAATGTAGAGTTTCAGGCGCTTCGTCAGAAGACACTCGATGCATGTGCTGTGATGAGAGAAGATACACAAGAGTATTGCAGACGGCTTCGTTATGAGAGCGAGGCAAAAAGAGATGCTCTGTATGCTCAGTTAGAAAAAGAAAAAGAAGAGATCGAGAAAAACAATTCTAGTGAAGGCAGTGATCCAAGCACATGGACATGCCTTGAGGCACCTCCCAGTGTAGGTGGAGGTGTCTCATGAAAAAAAATAAAAAACAACCACTTGAAGTGCCGCCGATAGAGGTTCTTGAAAAAGAGCTTCACAGAGAGCTTTATAAAAAGAACTACAGGAGCACGCTTCGAAGCACGGTTTATACACTTATTACAGTTGCAGCAGTAGCAGTACTGGTGGCTACTTTAGTGTTGCCTGTTTTACAGATCTATGGTACGTCCATGACGCCGACCTTATCAGATGGAGACATAGTTGTCTCTGTTTCTGGTTCGGAATTTGAAGCTCAGGACATAATTGCATTCTACTACAATAATAAGATCTTAGTAAAACGTGTAATTGCAACAGCAGGACAGTGGGTAGATATCGATGAAGAGGGAAATGTTTCAGTAAATGGAACACCCCTCGACGAGCCATACGTATTTGAAAAGGCGCTTGGCGAATGTGATATTGACCTGCCATATCAAGTGCCTGAAGGAAGAGTATTTGTGATGGGTGATCATCGAAGCGTTTCAGTTGACAGCAGAAGCACATCTGTCGGATGTGTGGCACAGGAGCAAATTGTCGGAAAATTAGTATTTTGTGTCTGGCCATTTACAAACTTTGGTCATATCAAGTAGGAGAAAGGGGGCGTCTGTTTTGGAAAATCCGTTAAGAAAACAGATTCGTTCAATCATGAAGGATCACAAAAAGCGTCAGTTATGGTATCGTGTCGTAACCACACTAGCTGTTGTTGTTGTGTTTGTAACGACATATATGCTGATTCTGCCAGCTATAACGATGGAAAACAAAGCAGAGTGCGGTATCACAGAGCACAAACACGACGCAAACTGTTACAGCTCGCATTATGAAAAGGAGAAAGAGCTTGTCTGTACGACAGATTCACTAGGTGTACATAAGCATACAGATGCCTGCTACGATGCAGAGCATAAGCTGATCTGTGGTTATGCAGACTTTGTGATTCATGAGCATGACGCATCCTGCTACGACAAAGACGGCAATCTAGTATGCACCATTCCAGAGCATAAGCTGCATCAGCACACACCAGAGTGCTATCAGATGCAAAAGCAGCTAGTTTGCACTCAGGAAGAATCAGTTGGTCATACTCATACGCCTGAGTGCTACACAAAACAGCAGGGCGCATTAATCTGCGGCAAAGAAGAGCATACACACGGCGAAGGTTGCTACGATGCAGAAGGTAATTTAATCTGCACACTAGAAGAGCATACGCACAGTGACGAATGCTACGAGTGGAATGACGTACTGACTTGTACGATTCCAGAAAGCGCAGGTCACACACACAGCGAAGCCTGCTATCAGGACGTGCAGGTACTAATCTGTGAAGAGCCAGCAGAGCTTCATACCCACACAGCAGAGTGCTACAAAGACGGCGTACTCGCATGTGGAAAGCTAGAATTAAAAGAGCATAAGCATAGCGAAACATGTTTCACAGAAAAGCAGGTTCTCGTAGAGACATTAATCTGTGACAGAGTAGAGCATGTACATACAGACGAGTGCTACAAGGGCAGTGGTCAGAAAGAAGAGCAGTCGTCAGTGGTTAGCGAGGAAGTGACCAGTGAAGATGCTTCAACTGAGGAAAACTCCACAGAAGAAATCAGTTCTGAAGAGTTAAGTACAGAAGAAGTAAGTACAGAAGAAACAAGCTTAGAGGAAGCTTCAACAGAGGAAGCGAGCAACCAGATCGAAGAGGGTTCAAGTGAAGAAACAAGCCTTGAAGCATCAAGCGAAGACGAAACAGAAGTAGAGTCCGAAAGCGAGACAGAGGAAAGTTCTTCTATCGAAGCAGAGACAGAAGAAGAAAGCTCAGAGGAAGTAAGTACCGAGGAAGTAAGTACCGAAGAAGAGAGTTCTGAAGAGGAGAGCTTCGAAGAGACTTCTACTGAGGAAACATCTGAAGAAGAGCTGACGAGTGAAGAAGCATCTACAGAGGAAGAAACTTCAGAGGCGGAAGAGGAGAGTAGCGAGGAGGCTTCCACCGAGGAGGAGACATCAGAAGCAGAAACAGAAGAAGAGTTAGCATATGACTTGAACAACTGGAATCTGGAAATAGATGGACCGTTATTGACGGTAGAAAAGAATATGTCTTCATCGAATGTGAGAAGAATGAGAAAAGCTAGTAGAATAGCTACTCAGGCAACTACTACAGGTGTTGATTTTGGACCGCATATTACGGGAATTATTTTCTCAAAAATTCAGAATGGTTACTGGGTTCCAATTGGTGATGGAGAATCCGTAAAAGAAGGAGATCAGGTAAGATTTTATATTTCATATAATATCCCTGATGGAAAAGTAGATTCGAGTAATAAGAAAATTTATTATCAGTTACCAAGCGGAGTTAAGTTACGTAAGGAGGAAAATGGTTCCATTTACAGAAATGGTGTTGCTGTTGGAACATATACAATTTCTCCAGATGGATTAATTGAAATTGAGTTTGAAGATAGCTTTGTTGCCGATGGAAAACAATTTAATGGAAATGTTTGGTTTGAAGGAACCGTTTCTGCATCTGGAACAAATGATAAGGGCGAACTTGAATTTGGCGGTGAAGGTGGAACTCTAAAGATTGATAGACAAGAGGAAACTTCGCAGAATGATATTTCTCTTGAAAAGTCAGGTTCTGCAAGCAAAGATGGAAAATCTGTTGATTATACGATTACTGCATCTTCCAAAAAAGGAAGTGGTAGCCCAGTTACTATAGAGGATTATTTTAGAGCATCATCACCTGCGTCAGCAGAGTTTGATCCAAATAGTTTTAAAATTTATAAGACTGATGACTATGGAAATCAAACAGAAGTGACGGGGTATACGCCAACATTTAGTAAAACAAATGATGGATATCCAAAGTTTACATTGACAGATTTACCTGAGCTGAAAGCAGGAGAAAAGTATGTTGTAAAATATACAGCCAATGTTTCAGTTAAGGGATCAAATGACTGGGATGGATCAGCTACATTAAATAATGGAGCAAAAGTATCCATTAAAACGGATAGCAAGGAAACTTGGAATTCTGTTGAAATCTCAAAGGCAATGATCAGTAAGACTGGTGGTTATGATTCTGATAAAAATGAAATTAACTGGACAGTTACTTTGAATAAGGGCAGAAAGGATATTCAAGGATATACGTTCTCAGATAAACTTCCAGATGGAATTAGTTTTATCGGAACAGAATTTGATGTGGTTGATACTACCAATAATAATGCAGTTGTTGGTAAAGCTACAGTGAAAGCAGATGGAAGTATTGAATACACATTTGGAACTGACCAACCATATACAGGTGAATATCGAATAACTTATAAGACCACAGCTCCAGATAACAACGGAAAGGTTACGAATACAGGAACAATAGGAAAAGATGGTGATGGAAATAGTAGCACAGCAGAAGTAGGCGTTTCACATCGTGACTGGGGAGTTAGTAAAAGTTATAAGAGTGAGACTGATGTAGATGCTGGAAGCAAGAAATTAACATGGAATACAAATGTTACTCTTCCAGATACCACTTTGACAGAATTCGTTTATAAAGATACTTTTATAGATGCGAGTGACGGAAATACTGGAAAACATTATGGAATCGCTAATGAACTGCAGGCAGAAATCGAAAAGAATTTTAGCTTACAACTTAGTGATAATACGAAACTTCCATATGAAAATGATCAAGTAACAGTGGAAGTAACCTATTATGATGCAGATGAAAATAAGATCGCTTCAACAGATACAACGCAGAAGGTAAAATCCTTTGAAATAAAGGTAATACCGAAAACTGGTGTTGATGTTAAAGCAAAATATATGAATCTTGAATCTTATAGCACATATGCCGATATATCAGCAATGCAGCCAGGAACTTCATGGGTATTCAAGAATAAGGCAGAACTTCCAGAACATCATAAGGAATCTGAAGCGCAGCATACGATAAAGAAAGATAAAATTCTATCAAAGCAGAGTATTGCGAATATTGGAAGAGACTATAATACTCCGCAAAGTTCACTAGGTATAATTCAGATGCCTCAGTTCGTGGACGGAACTAAGGAATTTACATATGATAGTTTAAAAAATGAGTATATTTACTATCGTATACTTATTGATGCTGAGAGTGCAAATGATCAGTCGATAACATTAACTGATTATATACCGAATGGTATGGTTATTGATGAGAAATCAGTGGAAGGTTGGTACTACTTCGAAAAGGGAGAGAATTATCAACACAGAGTTGATTATCATAATTCAGCTGGTCAGCAGTGGTATGATTTTGCGGAAAATAAAAAGCCAATTGTTAGTATTCCACAAGACGGATCGTTGATGACAATTACGATACAAGACGGATATGCAACAGCAGCAAAGAATGGCGGAAAAACAGGATGGAAGTTGGCAATAACTTACCGCGCATCTATAAAGGATGAGTGGAAGGATCTCAATCTGACTGATAAGACATATGTTAATAAGGTTGAATGGGGATCGAATTCGGATTCACAGACAACTACAGTAACAAGACCAACTATTAAGGTTGAGAAAACAGCAGTAGTAGAGACTGAACAAGATGCTAAGGGTACTATAAGCGCATATTATGCGGCATATTCTGTTGTGATTAATCCGTCAGGTGCGAATATGAATCCATATGCAGATACATTATCGCTATCAGATACGTTAACTTTACCGCAAGGTGTAACAGCGTATTTGGATTTAGATAATACTGGATTGTATTATTATGATGCATCAAAAGCAGATTATAAAGGTACAGAACTTAGTTCAACCAGATATACATTACAGTATGATGAACAAAAGAATGTATTAAATTTGGTAGTGCCAGATGAAACTGCTTGTGTATTTGTTTACAGGTATCGTATTGAATGTGGAGCAGCGCATGCACCAGAAATAAGCAATAAGGTAAGACTATACGGAAAGTTTGAGTCATCGACAAGTACCATAATTCATAATCAAGGATCTGGTGCATCTGTTGATAAGGGATCATTGAAGATTTATAAAGTCGATAGTGATGATTATACAAATCTTCTTGCTGGAGCTGAATTTGAAATTGAAAAATATGATTCACAATCAAAGATATGGAGTCGTGTGAGTGATGACAATCATCCAGATGGAAAGTATATTTCAAATGCGAAGGGAGAAGTTGAACTTCCGAAAGAATTTGTACAAGAAACATTGTATAGATTGAAGGAAACAAAAGCACCGTCAGGTTATAGTAAGTTGGCCAAAGAAATCTACTTTGTGTTTATGAAGTACGATAAGAATACTACGATTACGAATATGGGTAGTATCTTTTCAGCAGCTAGCGTAAGCACAGATAAGATTAAATTCTATGAGACTACGAATAAAGATGCCATCTTGTATGTTCCAAACGACAATACAGAAATTACAGTAAAAAAGGTTTGGGAAAACAAGGATGGATCAATATTGGTAAATCCACCGACAAACAGCATTCTAGTTACAGTCTATAGGCAGAAGCAACAGCTGGCAAAATGGACGGTAACGATTAATAAAGATGGACAGCGTACACCATATGAAGTTGCAAAAGGAAGTCATTTTATAATATCGTTTCCGTCGTGGGGAATTGCAAATTATACAGACGAAACAAAAGAAAAGTTTGTACAAATGCCAGATGGTACTTATCAGTTGCGAATAGAGCAAGTAAATAGTGATATGGAAATTGACCTAAAAACTAATGGAAGCTGGACAGCAGATATTGGAACTCCAGATTTTGATTTACCACAGGCATATGAGCCAGTTTCTGGTAGCGGAGAAGTAGCTGTTACAGAAGGTGGTACAAAGCTAGAAAATGTAGCATTGAGAGCAGCTAACAATTGGACAGTTTCTTGGTCAGATCTTCCTAAAGCCGATAGTGAAAACGCACCATACTACTATATTGTAAAAGAAACTGTAACAATACCAGGTTATAGGACTACATATCTTAATAACGGTGGTATCCAAACTGGTATCATCTACATTACAAACCAGAAAGAGGAGGAACAATCAATCACCCTCCCAGAAACCGGTGGAACCGGTACCTATTGGTATACCATGGGCGGCGTGCTCCTAATAGCAGGGGCAGCGTTCCTAATATATAAAAAACACATGCAGAAAGGAGGCAAGAGGATTTGGTAACAAATTCTCTAAACTCCCCAAGCATGGGGAACCCTCAATATACGCAATTCCTACGCATTATTCAGAGGGAGGGCACAGCCCAAAAACAAAAAAGGATAGAATAGAAAAGAAAGCGAGGAAGTAAAATATGAAGAAAATGAAAAAAGTCATGGCTCTGTTACTCAGTTTAGTCATGGTACTTGCAATGAGCGTAGTAGCATTTGCAGGAGAAGCAGGTAGTTCGGCAGCAGCAACGAGTGGTACTTACACAATTACAGCACCGGCAGGTTCTCATAAGTATGAGATCTATCAGATCTTTACGGGTGATTTGGCAGGAACAGTACTCTCCAACTTAAAGTGGGGTGTAAATGGTAGTGGAACATTAGGTGAGGCTGTTAGCCAGGATGTTATTAATAAACTTACTGCGGTAAATACTAAGTCTGATACTGAGAAATTGGAAGTAATTAAGAAGTATGCAAAATTATCAAATCCAGTAGATACAATTACAAAGGGTGCAACTTATACAGCAGATGCAGGCTATTATCTGATCAAGGATCAGGATGATTCTTTAGCAGGTGAGGAAGGCGAGTCCTATACTCTTTACATCGTAGAGGTTGTTGGTAATGTTACTATTTCTCCAAAGAGCGCTGTTCCGTCCTTCGAGAAGAAAATCAAAGATACCAATGATACTACAGGCGTAACTTCTGACTGGCAGGATTCTGCTGATTATGATATCGGCGATCGCATTCCATTTCAGTTAAAAGGTACAGTAGCAGATAATTATGACAAGTACGATAAGTATTACTTTGCGTTCCATGATGTTGAAGAGGAAGGTCTTGCATTTGATGAGAGTACCGTTGTAGTTAAAGTTGATGGTAATGTGATTACCAGTGGCTATTCAGTAGTAGATGGCTCTGAAACAGGTAAGAATGTAGAAAAATGTACTTTTGAAGTAAAGTTTACTGATTTAAAGCAGATTTCAGGAGTTCATGCAGGTTCAGTCATTACTGTTGAATACGAATCAGTTTTAACTAAGGACGCTGTTTTGGGTGAGCATGGAAATGTCAATAAGGCAAAGTTACAGTTCTCCAATAATCCAAATGATTCTCAGGGTGGAGAAAATGGTCCGACAGGTGAGACACCGTGGGACAATGTTATCGTATTTACATACAAAGTAGAAATTAACAAGGTAAATGAAAACTCACAGCCATTGTCTGGAGCAGAATTTACACTTTCTAAGAAGCTTGTAGATGGAACAACAAAAGATATTACTGTAGTAAAGAATACTGCTGGAACTTCCTTTACATTTAGTGGTTTGGATGATGGTGAGTATATCCTTACTGAGACCAAAACTCCAAGTAGATACAATACCATTTCCCCGATCACCTTCATAGTAACCGCTGACCATGATATTACATGGGAAAAACAGAATCGTGACGCTGTTTTAACAAAAATGTCAGGAAATAAGGTAAACGGTGAGATTGACCTTACAGCAAATAAGGCAGAAGGTTCTCTGAGTGCTGATGTAGTCAACAAGTCTGGTTCAACCCTTCCAACCACCGGTGGCATGGGTACCACAATCTTCTACGTTGTTGGTTCTATCCTTGTTCTTGGCGCAGCAATCCTTCTGATCACCAAGAAGCGCATGAGCGCACGCTAATTGTTTTGTCAGCACGATTGATTCGTTAATAATTAATCAGTTAAACAGAGCAAAAAAGTTATTTGTGCGAGAGATGACTATCATTACGTAAACGGTAGCTGAGGCGACTGGACTTTACGAGGCGACGCCGTAAAAGCGTGCGCACGAAATAAACTTACGTTGCTAGTAAGTAGTGGGCACGCTGATCAGGCTCGCCGACAAAGCCATCGCCGAGGCTCCTTCGTAGAACATCCGGGTAACACAAAGATAACACAAAGAAACAAACTAGGTTGCAATCGGATGCCTCTCTTGAGGCATCCGGATACAACCGTGAGGAGAGCTTATGAAGTGGATCAAAAAAAATATGACTACCATCTTATTACTCTTGATTCTCTTGGTAGGTCTGTCCTTACTGCTGTATCCGACCGTCAGCGATTATTGGAACTCGCTGCATCAGTCGAGAGCAATTGCCACATATGCACAGGCAGTTGCTGAAGTAGATGATAAGCAGTATGAGCACATGTGGGATGATGCTTACGAATATAACGAACAGCTCAAAAGTAAGTCAAACCGCTGGATCATGACAGACGAAGAGCGAGAAGAATATGAATCACTGTTAGATGTCAGTGACAACGGAATCTTGGGATACATAGAAATTCCAAAGATCAAGGTTTCGCTTCCAATCTATCATGGTACAGACGAAGGTATCCTTCAGATTGCAGTTGGTCATATCGAAGGCTCATCGCTTCCAGTTGGAGGACCGGGAACACATGCCGTATTATCAGGACACAGAGGTTTGCCCTCTGCTAAGCTTTTTACCAATTTGGATGAGTTGGTAGTAGGCGATGAATTTTTAATTCGTGTTCTGGATGAAACATTGACATATGAGGTAGATCAGATTCGGATTGTAGAACCGGATGATCTGTCAGATCTGGAGATTGAAGAAGACAAAGACCTGTGTACACTGGTCACTTGTACACCATATGGAATCAATACGCATCGTCTTCTAGTTAGAGGACACCGCGTAGAGACAAAGGCAAGCGCAAGTGCCATTCGCGTAACAGCGGATGCGATTCAGATAGAACCAAAGTTGGTTGCACCAGCCGTAGCAGTGCCGATTCTAGTAGTGCTGTTGATCTGGGTTCTCTTGCATAGCCGCAAGAGAAAGCGATAATAGGAAGGAGACAAGAGGGTATGAAAAGTATGAAAGTAAAGCGATATTTGCAAGGCCTGTTATTGATAATATGTCTGCTGGTAACATCATGCGCACAGATTATAGCAGTCAATGCAGACGAGCAGGATGTTTCATTGGAGATTACATTGGAAGATGAATCCACTCCTATGGAGGGTGTCATCTTCAGCATGTATCAGATCACAGACGGCATCACGGCACCAGACGGACAGTCATTAAAGTTTATGCCTGATTTCGAAGATTGTGGTTATAAGACAGATGTGAAGACTGCAAAAGAGCTGGTTGCACTGAGTAGACGCTTAAAGATCTGGATAGATGAGAACGACATTCAGCCGACCTATACACTGGCAACAGATGTGACAGGACGCTGCAGTATTTCTTCTATTCCATTTGGTATGTACCTGATTGTTCCAAGTTCCTATGATGATTATGGCCCAGTAGTTATGTCACTTGTATTTCTTCCGGGACGCGATGCAAACGGTGATTTGATCTACCAAAACCGCATTATTCCAAAGCATTCCATTCCAGAAGAAGATGAGCCGGACGGACCAACCAATCCGCACGAGAGTAATTCAACGACACCAGAAGAGACAAGTCCAGAAGAAACAACTTCAGACGAGAGTACGTCGACTGATGAAGAGACAACACCGTCCGAGCCAACAAGCCCAGCGGAGTCAACGACGCCGTCAGAGAGCAGAACACCGGAAGAAGAGTCGAATCCATATCAGCCAACGACTCCGGCAGCACCAACGACACCAAGTCAGACAACACCAACTACAGCACCACAAACCACAGCACCGCAGCCCACCACACCGCCAGAATCACCAAGACGTATCCTCGGTATCGAAGATCCAACAGGACGCATCGGTATGATGATGATCACAGCAGGCGTAGGACTAATGGCAATCGCAATTGTGCTGATAGTAAGAAGAGAACTGAAAAAATAAAATTTGTGACAAAAGTTAAATATAGGTTTTTCATTGACCGTCCACTATATAGTAGTGGGCGGTTAATTTTCTGTTCAGATTGAATTGTGAATCCAATGACAACCTGTCCAAAATATGGTATGATATTGATAAGGAAATGATCTTTAAAACGATGGTGTGAACGAAGGGCTGATAGGCAGGAAGGATAGGTGCACGATATGGAAAGAAAAACAACGGAGCCGATTGGCATGAAGATTCGGCAGGCAAGGCTGCCTGTTGGCATTGATCAGTTTGAAAAACTGCGTGAGGGTGGATATTATTATGTGGACAAAACGGAGCTAATTGAGCAAGTGATTGAAGAGGGATGTGAGGTAACATTGTTTACTCGTCCACGCCGTTTTGGAAAAACATTGAATATGAGTATGCTTCAATATTTTTTCGAGATTGGAATGGATCCAACACTTTTTGACGGACTTTATATTGCGCAAAATAAAGATCTATGCGATGCCTATATGGGAAGGTATCCAGTAGTTTCGATCAGCTTAAAGGGAGTGGATGCGGATTCGTATGAAAAGGCACGGGCACAGCTGATCCGCATTATCAATAAAGAGGCACGAAGACATCGTGCCTTGTTGGAAGATGAAAAAATGGATGCAATTGATAGAGAGCTTTTTGTGCAGTTCTTGGATCGTCAGATGGAGGACGATACTATTACAAGCAGTCTTCAGGAGCTTACGGAATTGCTGGAAATCCATTTTTCTCAAAAGGTCGTGGTGCTGATTGACGAGTATGATGTGCCATTGGCAAAGGCTTATGAAAATGGATATTATGATGATATGGTATTGCTGCTTCGAAATATGTTTGGCAATGTTCTTAAGTCAAATGACAGTTTGGCTTTTGCTGTGCTGACCGGGTGTCTTAGAATTGCGAAAGAGAGTATTTTTACTGGACTGAACAACTTTAAGGTTTATTCGATTACAGATCAGGAATTTGATGAGACTTTTGGTTTTACAGATGCAGAAGTAAAGGCGATGCTGCAATACTATGGATTACAAGATTACTTTAGTGTGGTTAGGGAGTGGTATGACGGCTATCGTTTTGGTAAAGCTGATGTCTATTGTCCGTGGGATGTAGTGAATTACTGCAGTGATCACCGGAAAAATCCAGATGTTGAGATGAAAAATTATTGGATGAATACGAGCGGAAATGAAGTCATTCGCCATTTTGTTAACAGTATGAAGGAACCGCATATGCTGACAAAAAGTGAGCTGGAGATGTTGGTGAGCGGCGATACTGTGACAAAACGGGTGGACGAGATGATCACATATAAGGAACTATATGCCAGCATGGACAACCTTTGGAGTACGCTATTTATGACGGGATACCTGACACAGCGAGGATACCTTGGAAACGGATACTATCGCCTTGCCGTGCCAAACCGTGAGATCTGCAGCATTATTATTGATAGGGTGCTGGTACTGTTTCGCGAGGAAGCATAAAAAGTGCTGCGTACTCGCTCAAAGCTAAAGTCGTGAGTTTTCAAGGGGAGACAGTTACGGTTCACGGATAAGACAATATTTATGGCAAAGCCCGAAGGTGAATGGATTTCACGAGGCGGACACTTGAAGCAGGTCTTTCAAAGTAATGTTTGATAAGAAAAAATGTAAAAGGAACCTGCGGAGTTTGGTCCGCCGACGAAACCATTGCACCGTAGGGCTTTCGTAACATATCCCGTGAACTGTAACGGCTCCCACATACCCTCCAGCTTTGCTTGACTTTGCGCATGTAAAAGTGTACAATAACAGCAGAAAATTTGGAGGTGAATTTAGTGCTTAGAAAGAAGGAAGATGAGAAATACTTTAAAATCGCTGTCACGGGAGTAGCCATCCTGCTGATCGGGATGGTCTGCTTCTTTTTGTTTTATCGAATCCGCGGATTTGGCGCCTTTTTTCATGATCTGATAGGCATTTTGGAGCCATTTATCTATGGCTTTGTTATTGCCTATGTGCTTAGGCCGACATGTCGCTGGTGGGAGAAGGAATTAAGGAAGCTTTTAGTGCGTGCCCATGTAAAACATGCGCAGGGAATTGCATCTGCACTGGCAATCACATTTTGCGAGCTTTTAACACTTACTATTGTAACTGCATTATTTATGCTTGTAATTCCTCAGGTGATAACAAGTATATTGTCGCTTGTAAGTGTGCTGCCAGATCAGCTTGACAACAGCAATAAGTGGCTTCACGATATGTTAGAAAAATATCCGACTATGCAGCAAAGCTGGGATGGTTTATATGCAGAGCTGTCCACACGTCTGCGTGAATGGTTAAAGACAGATTTAACACCGATGCTTCAGACGATAATCAATGGTCTTAGCAATCAGGTAGTAAATATTGTTGGTTTCTTAAAAAATGCATTTTTAGGATTGATCGTTTCTATCTATCTGCTTGCAGGACGAAAACGTTTTCTTGCGCAGGGCAGACTGATTCTTTACGGTGTTTTTAAGGAAAAATGGGCAAGACTGATTGAGGATGAAATCATTTATGCCGATAAGATGTTTAGCGGCTTTTTAATGGGTAAGCTTGTTGATTCATTGATTATTGGAGTGATCTGTTTTATTGGAACGTATATGATGGGAATTAAGTCAGCACTTCTTGTCAGTGTTGTTGTCGGTGTGACAAATATAATTCCATTTTTCGGACCGTACATTGGTGCAGTTCCATCAACTCTTTGGCTGCTTCTGGAAAATCCGCTTCATGCATTTTATTTTTTGATCTTTGTTATTGTGCTTCAGCAGATTGACGGAAATATTATTGGACCGAAGATTCTTGGTAATTCCACAGGCTTGTCTAGCTTTTGGGTATTGTTTTCTATCTTGTTCTTTGGCGGACTTTGGGGCTTTGTCGGCATGATTATCGGCGTACCGTTCTTTGCAGTTATCTATGATGTTATCACAAGACTTGTAATGAGAGGACTTCGCTATAATCAAAGAGACGATATGTTAATGGCATATGATGAGCAATATGTCAAAAAGTCAAAAATAACGCCGCGGCAGGAAAAGCTTTGGTCAGAGGAAGAAAAGCAGGAACTGACACAGGAAAAAACAGAGCAAAAAGAACAGCCAGAAAGTGTTATAAATGAAGGCGAGTCAGACGAGGACAGAAAGGAACTTTAATGGCAACAATACTTGAATGCAGTGAGCTGACGAAAAAATATGGTTCACACAGAGCGGTAGATAATTTGAATCTGCAGATTGAACGTGGTCGTGTCTATGCGCTGCTTGGTCCAAATGGAAGCGGAAAGAGTACGTTTATGAAGATGGCGGCAGGGCTGATTCATCCAAGCAGCGGCAAGATTTTATTTGAGGGGGAGTCAGTTGGTAAAAATAGTAAGGCAAAGACAGTCTATATGCCGACAGAATCGTATTTTTACTCATATATGACATGGAAGGATGCCGGTCATTATTTTGCAGACTTTTATGAAGATTTTCAGCCGCAGGTATATGAACAGCTATTGTCAGCATTTTCATTGGAACCTAAAATGAAGATTTCAAAGATGTCTTCTGGTATGATGGCAAAGGGTAAGGCAGCGCTCGCACTTTCGCGTGATGCAAGTCTTATTATGCTTGATGAGCCGCTAAATGGCATTGACATTATTGCGAGAGATCAGATTTTGGAAACGATTCAAAAGTATTGCTCTCCAACGAAAACGTTTCTTGTGTCAAGTCATCTTGTCGATGACTTAGAGCGCATGACAGATGATGCTATATTTATGAAAAATGGTGGTCTTGTCATGTGTGGCAAGGTGGATGAGCTGACAAAACATCACGGAAAAACAATGACAGAGCTTTACAAAGAAGTTTATAGCGACTGTGTGATGTGATCATTTGGAGGACAGAAAAATGTTTCGTTTATCAAAGTATGAGCTTCGCAAAAATAGAACGGCACTATTTGTTTTGCTTGCAGGACTGGCAGCGCTGCAGATTTGCTTTTTGATTGCACTTCGCGGAAAGACGCAGGACTATGCAATCATATGGTCAACTATTCTTGTTTTGTATGCAGTAGTGTGCTATTTTGCCGTGTTTATTTTTGCAATTACTAATTATTATAGGGAAATTAATTCAAAGACAAGCTATCTTGTGTTTATGACGCCTGTGAGCGCTCTTTCCATAATATTGTCAAAGATGCTGACTGTTCTTGTGCTTGGAGTGATACTTGCGGCAGCGCTTGGTGCACTGGGATGGCTTGATTTTTCACTGTTTTTAAATCAATATTCCGTGTATAAAAGCATGGGTGAGGTGATTTCAGAGGTAATGAAAAACTTTGGAATTGATACAGCACAAGTAGCATCAATGGCATTGTTTGGTATTATTACGTTTTTGCTTTCTGTGTTTTCTACAGTGGCTATGCTTTATCTTTGCATTACACTGGCGGCAACACTTTTGCAAAACAGCAGATTGAAGCTTGTTGTTACGATTGCGCTTTTTGTGGCTGGCATATATGCAGAGTCAAAGATTCAAGGCGTAATTACAGATCTGCATCCGATGGTATATCGTGATACAGTTGATTTGATTTATCTTTTGCAGCAGTCGTGGCCATATGCACTTGCTAATCTGGTTGAGCTGGCACTTTTTATGATTCTTACAACGTGGCTTTTGGAGAAAAAGCTGTCGCTGTAACAGGTGTTAGATAGGCAGCTGTATTTTTATGGGGAAAGATGAAATGGTTGATGTAGAAGAGTTAATGAGTAAAATTAAATCTGGTGTCTGGAGTACACAGGATGCATTTGATTGTATAAAGGATTTAGAGCAGGAGTATCTGCAGAGCAGTAAGACAAAAGAGTGGCGTGAAGATTATAGTCTTGCCGCATATTTTACCAGCTATGGTATCTTTGCCTGCAGCTACCGCGAGTGTGTATTTCCTATGATTGAACTTTGCCAGAAGCTGTTGGAGGACTGTCCTAATTCGGCAGATCAGGCATTGTATTATCTGGCGCTTATGCGTCTTTATTTCGTAACTGGTTTTCAGCCTAAAATTGTGGAATATGGACTTAAATATGTGGAGACTGGCTATGCAGACAGAATGAATTTAAAATCTACCTATAATAGTATTGTAGTTGCTTTTACAGAGAATGATCTGTTTGAAGAGGCATTATATTATCTGGAAAAAATGATTGACGTTACAAGAAAAGATCCGGCAGCAGAAGGGGTGGATTTTTGGAATAGTGATACTATTAATGAAATTGTGTACCTTGACAGTCTTGTATATATTAAAATTGGACTCGGACAGCTTGATGATGCAGCTGATGCGGCGAAGGGCTTAGAGGAACTAATTAAAACGAAGGTGCCTGATGATCAGAAATCATTTTTTGACATTCAAAAAGAGTTTACCTGTCTTTATCTGCAATTGTATATGCAGCCGCAGTCAGAAGAAGTGGCAGATGAGTTTGTTCATTATATTCATAATCTGCAGTCATCAGGGTTAGCACAGAGCGGAATTTCATTTTGTATCAGATATTTTGCAGAATTTATGAAGCTTCTTCTTTTAAAGAATCGTTTTCAGGATGTAATTGAAATTGGAAAATTTCTTGCTAAATCAGAACTGTTTACTGGAAGTACAAGTATGATCTACAGCCTTATGATGAAGGCATCTGAGCAAATGCAAAATTCCAGACATCCTAGTGAGTATGAGCAGATTAGCAAGCGCTATATTGAGGTGTTAGAGCAGGAACAGAATAATTATAATGCTATGGTGCGTTCTTTGACGCAGGAAGAGCTTCGTCTTATGCGTCTTAGAAAGACGATGGCAAGAGATTCACTTACGGGCTGTCGTAATCGCGCTACATTTGAGATTGAGGGAGTGCGTTATCTTAGCGATCACGCAGAGGGATGTCTTGTATTTATTGATTTGGATTTCTTAAAGGAAGTAAATGATAAGTATGGTCATGAAAGTGGAGATCAATATCTGCTTCAATTTGCTAAGATGATGAAAAACGCATTGAGCCACAATGAGTTTTTGTACAGATATGCAGGTGATGAATTTATTGTGCTGTCTAACCGCAGTAAACTTAAAATAGAAATGATGCTTGATGAGCTTTTAAGGAAGAATCCGATTGTGTTTATGCTGCAGGAAGAAGCGCGCCACATCAGCTTTTCATACGGAGTGGTAGAATTTGGTGAAATGCCGGGCGATATTTATACGATGATTCGTGAGGCAGATCACAGAATGTACCAGTGCAAGACAAAAAATCATAGTCGGCTGCAGAAGAAGGAGAACACAATATGAATTATGCAGAAATTAAGGAATATGACATTGCCAATGGTCCAGGTGTGCGCATGACGCTTTTTGTGAGCGGATGCCGTCATCACTGCAAAAATTGTTTTAATGAGATTGCGTGGGATTTTAATTATGGCAATTTATTTGATGAAACAGTGGAGGATGCGCTTGTAGAGAAACTAAACAGCAGCGTTGTTAGAGGACTTACACTGCTTGGAGGAGAGCCGCTTGATCCATCTAATCAGCCGGGAGTGTTAAAATTGCTTCGAAAGGTTAAAAAGCAGTGTCCCGGTAAGGATATTTGGTGTTATACTGGTTATGTGTGGGAAAAGGACGTTTGCGGATGGATGAGCGAGCAATGTCCTGAAACAAAGGAAATTTTATCGCTGATTGATGTTTGCGTGGATGGTCCATTTATTGAGGCACGCAAAAATATTTCACTTCAGTTTCGTGGTTCAGAGAACCAGCGCTTGATTGATGTTTCGAAAACACTTCAGACAGGAGAAGTTGTTTTGTGGACAGAATAAAAATAGAATATATTTACTTGGCAGCGATTATTGCTGCATTTGTTGCAGTACTTATAATTGGATTTTTTCTGCGCTGGAAATTTCGCAAATATCAGCCAGTTCAGGATGGATTGGAATTTGAAGTATTGTGTACGCAGATTTTAACGGCTAAAGGATATGAGAATGTAGAACTGACACCAACAACAGGAGATTATGGCGTTGATATATTTGCAGAAAAGGATGGAGTGCGCTGGGCATTTCAGTGCAAATATTATACTAATCCAGTTGGGGTGCGCGCTGTGCAGGAAATTTATAGCGGACGCGATTTTTATCATTGCATGGTAGGTGTTGTTATGACGAACAGCCGCTTTACGAAGAATGCGGTGACGCTTGCAAATGAGCTGAACATTCTTCTTTGGGATGGAAACATGCTTGATAAATTGCTTCTTTAAAAGATCAGCCCGGAAGTTTTTGCTTCCGGGCTTTTATCATGGGATAAGATTGTAGTGTACCAGTGCATTTTCAATTCCGTCATCGAGAATATCAGTTGTGACATATTC
Organism: Anthropogastromicrobium aceti; assembly: GCF_020687335.1. Classification (NCBI taxonomy): domain Bacteria; kingdom Bacillati; phylum Bacillota; class Clostridia; order Lachnospirales; family Lachnospiraceae; genus Anthropogastromicrobium; species Anthropogastromicrobium aceti. The sequence continues at coordinate 1,118 of NZ_JAJEQN010000003.1, read as the reverse complement.
AACGTGAGAGCGAAGAGAAGGAGTTCCGTTGCCCATTAAAATACTGTGCTGTACATAATCAAGCATTGGAAGATCATTCATGGAATCGCCAATTACATAGCAGTCATCTAGTGACAGTCCGAAGCGGTCTGCGAGAAACTGAATGCCAGTTGCCTTGCTGTAGGCATGCATACAAAATTCACCGAATCCGCCGCCTCGATTAATGTAAGTAAACCATGGAGATACTGCCTTTACAAAGGAAGCAGTGTCGCTTTCTGGCGTTTCCCAGGTAACAAATTTGTTAAAGCATTTATTTGGAATATCTACATTCTCTCTGTGGTTTGGGAAGCGGTCATAGAGAGATTGTCTGGAAGCATTCATAGGTATGGACAGATCAAAATAAAAATAATCTGGTCCCTCAAGCAAAAGCTCCATATGATAACGGCGGGCTGCATCAATAACAGCAGCATGCGCCTCATAAGGAACTGTAGCAGTAAGAAGGTGTTTGCCACGGTATAAGATATGAGCACCGCAGGCGCATACATAGCCATCAAAGCCAATACGAAGAATGTATGGCTGCTCAATTACATTAAATAAGGTACGTCCGGAATTAATAAATGCCAGATGACCGCGGCGGCGAAGTTCCTGAATTGCATAGACAGTGCTCTCCGGGAGTGTTTGATTGCCATCTTCAGTAATCAGCGTGCCGTCAATATCAAAGAAAACTATTTTTTGCTTCATAATAAAAATCCTTTCATTTGAAATGCGAAAAAAGAATGCCTGCATTCTAGGGGAAATTATAAATTGTTTGTCGAAAAAAAACAAGAAGAATTTTGAAAAAAAGAAAAAAAGTGGTTGACAATTGGCGAAAGGAGTGGTATTATATTCAACGTTGCAGCAAACAACGGCAACACAACAATGACAACTTAGAAACAATTTGAGAAATTTTACGAATATAGAAATAATTTCTTGAAAAGAAACAAAAAAGTTGAAAAAGTGCTTGACAAACGCAAGCGACTGTGATATATTAGATGAGCTGTCACTGAGATGGCAAAGAAAAATCACAAAGAACCTTGATAATTGAACAGTATAACCAACCCTGAAGATTTCTTAAAAAGCCAGATTGCGAAAGCAGTCAG
>NZ_JAJEQN010000039.1:0-32877 GCF_020687335.1 Anthropogastromicrobium aceti | reverse complement strand
GCATAGGTCTTTTGCTGAGAAAGTAGTACACGACGTATGAAATCCCATCAGCATAAATCCTGAACACAGTGGCTATAATTCAGTCTATAAGACTGAATGATGCTGCCGGAACTAGTTAAGGAATTCCACGGTTTTAACCGTGGGAGTATGTCAAAAAATTAGAATTTCCTGTTCGCGGAATCTGACGAATCATTTTTAAATATTCGTCCACACAGCTCTTTCTAAGACCTGGATCGCCATGATATTCAGCCTCATATTGATTTAAAATATCTATAATACTTGGAAGGTGATTGATAGCAACCTGAAACAAACGACTCTCCGTAAATCCATCTTCATGCTCCATTGTATCATGTGCAATTGCATAATCACAAAATGCTTTGTAGCCCTCAAGAAACTCTGTACAGCTGATTTCTCCCAAAAAGAACTGACATCGTCATTTTCAATCTCGAAATAACAGTCCTTAAAAGAACGAAGCTTTTGAAAATACCAGGCTGCCTTTTCTCCGTCCTGTCTATCTGGCATGGCATTATGAATGCCTCCCAACAGATTAATCGTCCAAATATAATTGTCACGCTTGCCATGCTTAAGAAAATATTGCTCCAAAACCTCTGCAAGCTCCAGCATAGAAAGACTGTCTTCATACCCTTGCGCTGATGCATCACGAATCTGCTTTAGAAATTCATCTGCAAGCTCATCATTCAGCTCCATTCTTCCTTCTGTAAAGGGGCGTATATACAAGTTTAACAGTGCTTCATTTTCAATGTACAGCTGTCTCATAGAGCGATATTTCTTCTTTAAATTAGCAACCCAATTTTCCTTTGTATCTGCCTTTGTGAACTGCTCGATGACGCTTTCCTCTGTCTTTAAATTTTCCTTATATTTTTCATAAAAATGAGCAATGTTTTCTCGCGTTATCGCCACAAGCTCCACCTCCTATGCTTACAGATTTCTTTGCTTTTGCCTTGTTAATTTTATCTTTTCCAATTATACTAGCAAATTTTTGTTTATGCAAGTAAATTGTATGGGTGAGATGTATTACTGCTGACGAAACCATTACACCTGAGGGCTTTCGTAACATGACGTGTGAACTTCGCGATATACATCGTTACAATTCACGGGACGCCCAATATTTACAATATAGCCCGAAGGTAAATGGCTTTCACGAGCCGGACACTTGGAGCAGGTCTTTCAAAGTAATTTATAATAAGAAAAAACATAAAATGAGCCTGCGGAGTTTGGTCCGGCGACGAAACCATTACATCGAAGGGCTTTCGTAGCATGACGTGTGAATTGTAACGATACATCTTCTCATTTACTTCCAACCGTTTCTAATTGACTTATCTCTCATTCAATGTTATTTTAATATTACATGCAATTTACTATGATATCCACTAATTGCTCATTTGGAGCTTTTGACCCTGGTATCTTATTATTGCACATCATTCTAAGGAGGTTTTTTTTCATGGCTAACACACATGATTATGGAGAGAGAAGTCTCCATATGCACTATGAAAAACGTGGTAAAATTGAAATCGTTCCTACCGTTCCGGTTAAAACAAGCGAGGACCTTTCCCTTGCATATACACCTGGTGTTGCTACACCTTGTCTTGCTATTCAGAAAGATCCTGAACTTTCCTTCTGTCTGACACGCCGCTGGAATACCTGTCTTGTTGTCACAGATGGTACTGCTGTTTTAGGACTTGGCGATATTGGTCCTGAGGCTGGTATGCCGGTTATGGAAGGAAAGTGTGTACTGTTTAAGGCATTCGGTAATGTAGACGCGTTCCCATTATGCATTAAGAGCAAGGATGTTGATGAAATCGTAAATACTGTTGCACTTATTTCTGGAAGCTTCGGCGGTGTTAATCTGGAGGATATCTCTGCTCCGCGCTGCTTTGAGATTGAAAAGAAGTTAAAGGAGCGCTGCGATATCCCGATCTTCCATGATGACCAGCACGGAACTGCTGTTGTCACTCTTGCAGGTCTGATTAACGCATGCAAGCTCACGGGCAGAAAGCCAGAGGAAACTCATATCGTTGTAAACGGTGCTGGTGCCGCTGCTATTGCCATCTCCAAGCTGTTAATTTCCTACGGCTTTGCTGATATTACCCTGTGTGACCGTACCGGAATCATCTATGAGGGACGTGAAAAGGGTATGAATCCAGTTAAAGAGGAAATGGCAAAGATCACTAATAAAAAGCATTTACAGGGCAGCTTAGCAGATGCTGTTCGCGGTGCAGATGTATTTGTTGGTGTAAGCGCTCCTGGTGTTCTGACAAAGGAAATGGTTCAGACTATGGCACCACAGGCTATTGTATTTGCGTGTGCTAATCCAACTCCAGAAATTGATCCAAAAGATGCTAAGGCTGGCGGTGCTGCTGTTGTTGCTACTGGAAGAAGTGATTATCCAAACCAGATCAATAATGTACTGGCATTTCCAGGAATCTTCCGCGGTACATTTGATGTTCACGCAAAGGAAATTAACGACGAGATGAAGTTTGCTGCTGCAACGGCTATTGCATCTATCATCCCAGATGATCAGATTCGCGCAGATTATATCATCCCAGAAGCATTTAACCCGGTTGTTGCACAGACTGTCGCTGCTGCTGTCGCAGAGGCTGCAAAAAAGAGCGGTGTAACAAGAGAGTATAAAACATTATGATACCAGGGTCAAAAGCTCCAAAAGCCTTTCGTGCTTGCACTAAAGGCTTTGAGCTTGAGACCCGCAAAAACATGAGGATGCAGCGATTTTCAAAGAAAATCAGCGAATCCGAATGTTTTTAGAATTGCGAAAGTTGCATAGCAACGGAGCAATTCGTGGGTATCAGTTGGGCACAGTCATGATTTTACTCTTCATGGCTGTGCGTTTTTGTTTTAATATTTATTTTTTGGTATCTTTTATCTCATTTCTTTTCTGCTATCTTATTTATTTTATAGCTGCGGCAGGCCTCTGCAAATTTTTCGGCAAACTTTGGATTTGAATAATATGACAGATGCGCAAAACCCCACCAGTGATCACTTCCTGCATGAACACACTCCCAACTTTTTGTTCCAACAGGCTTTTTTGCAATAGCACATTCACCATTATCCTCGCTGTCATAATAATGAAACTCATGACCGCGTATTGTTTCTCCTTTTTTCAAAAAGCTGTCTGTCTTTGAGTTTAATGTAAGATATCCGAAACGCACAAGCCGCTCTTTTTTCATACAGCATGCATGTATCACTCCTGCCATTTTATATGGTTTTTTCTCTGAATCAAAAATTGTATCATGAAGATACATAAACCCTCCGCATTCAGCCAGTGACGGCATTTTATTTTCAATAGCTGATTTTACGGAATTTCTCATGCTTTCATTTTCTTCCAGTTCTTTTAAATACAGCTCTGGATAACCTCCGCCAAACAGTATTCCATCTAAATCTTTCGGCAGCGTATCATCATGAAGAGGAGAAAAGAATATAAGCTTTGCTCCAAGTGATTTTAACAGATCCAGATTATCTTCATAATAAAAACAAAATGCTTCATCTCTTGCCACACCTATTCGAATTGTTTTTTCTGTAATTTTATGTTTAATGTCACTCTCTACATCATACTCTAATTTGGGTGCGCTCTTTGCAATCTCAAGAATCTGTTCAATATTGGCATTTTCGCAAAGGACTTGTGAAGCAATCTTTAATCTACTTTGAATATCTTCTAGCTCATACGGCATAACAAGACCAAGATGACGGCTTTCAATTCTCACATCATCTCTAACAGGAAAAGATGCAACTACAGGAATATGGAAAGTTTCCTCAATTTCCTTTGCCAGCACTGATGCAAAAGATGATGGTGTCTGATTAAGAATTACTCCCTTTATAAGATGAGCTGTATCATATTGGAGAAAACCACTTAAAAGCGCCAAAAGTGAACGTCCCATCCCCCTTGCATTTACAGTCAGTAAAATCGGTGTATTAGTTGCTTTTGCAAGTGCATATGATGAAGCTTCCTCGCGAATCCCACCAAGACCATCATAAAGTCCCATAACACCTTCTATTACTGCCAGATCACGGCTGTCCTGTCCCTTAGAAAGAAGCATTCTCGTTATGCTGTCTTCTGTAAAAAACGGATCGAGATTTCTTGAGGAAATTCCAAGAACTGTCTTATGAAACATTGGATCAATATAATCTGGTCCGCACTTAAAAGACTCTAAATGATAATTTTTCTCCTTAAGCGCCTGCAGCAATGCACATGTAATTAATGTCTTTCCACTCCCACTTTGGGGCGCTGCAATCATAATACGCGCCCCCTTTTTTGCTATTTTTTCATGCTGCACATCTTTTTTTGTATTTTCCATGTAACTATTTCCTCACAATTTTATTCATCTGCTTCCATCTTATCACCTGGCAGCAGATTAAATGATGCAATCAATACTGGATTTTGTGCCTGCATTAAATTGTATGATCCAAGCTTATGCGCTCTGCTTGCCTGAATCTGAGTCAGCTGCACATGCTTAACCGGATACGTCTGAATCAATTTTGTAATCTGCGCAATTGTTTCAAGCGACACAGCATTGATTACGACACGCACTCCTTTACTAGCTTTGTCTGTTTTTCCTTTTGTATTTTCTTTTACTATTAACTTTTTTTGAATAGCAGACAAAATATCACTTAGCGCGCCGCTGCTTCCGCCTATAAATACATGAGTCGGTGTCGGAAGCTCTTCAAATCCTTCAGGTGCCTTTTTATTAATTACCACGATCTGATCTGAAAGACCAAAACGAACAGCATTTTCTTTTGTTAAATTTGCAGCCTCTTCTTTTTGTTCAATTGCAAATACAAAAATATCAGGAGACAATCTTGCACACTCTATACTGACTGAGCCAGTTCCGCTTCCCACATCATAAACGACAGCATTTTTTGTCAGCTCAAGACGACTTATACTAAGCACGCGAACTTCATTTTTTGTCATAGGTACCTTAGTGCGTGAAAAAATCTCATCATCAATTCCTGGTGTCAATATTTGCTCCTCGCAGTCTTCATTTTCAATTAAACATGTATATACTCCTTCTGGCAAATCAAAAAGCTTTGTCTCAAATTCATCAAGATAAAACATAAAGAGCTTTTCATCTGGATATGAAAGACGATAACCTGCACTAATTTTTACATGATTTATCCCAGCTTCTCGAAATTTATTTACAAGCATTTCAAAATCATTTTTCCCAGACAACAATAAAAATACCTTAGTATTCTTTCGCACAAGATTTACAACATTTGTACGCCTTCCATGAATACTTGCAAGAACTGCATCATTCCATGAAACTCCCAAACGTGCTGCAAGTGCGCTCACAGATGAAATCCCTGGCAAAATCGTTGTCTCTGATTTTAAGATACCTTTTTCATTTGCTTCTTCAAGTGCCTTTTTCATCGACTGTGCACCACTGTAAAAACCGCTGTCGCCGGAAAAGGCAGCTGCCACCTTCGTGTACTGTGGATGTTCAATTAAATATGAAATAATATCATCCGCGCGATAATAAGGCACTTTTATACCTTTGCCTGGCAAATTTTCAAGCATTCTTTCTGCACCAAATATAATCTCTGCCTCCTCAAAGGCATGATAAGCCTCTCTTGTCATTCCATCTGTATTTCCCATTCCTATTCCAGAAAGAATTATTTTTCGGCTTCGTTTTGATAAAATATCTTCCTTTAAAAGTAACTCTAGCTTTTTTGCTGTATCATATACATTTTCACATATGTACATAGATGACTTTCTTTCATCGCCCGGTATTTCTGTCTGACACACATTTTCTAAAGGCGGCAAAATAGCACAAACCCCGACACCAGCCTTTTTAGCTGCCTCAACCTTTTCCTCAAATCCGCCTGCATGACCACTTATCTTTGTCACCATCCAGTCAATTGAATATTCCCTTAAAATACATTCATTCATCTGCGCAGAAAACGGTCCCTGCATTGCAATGATCTGACGTCCAGTAATGCCATTTGCCGTACATAGACGAATGCTTTCTTCTCCAGGAAGCACACGCACAAAAAGGTGATTCTTAATTGTTTCATTTTTTGCATAGCTGCCCAAATCCTTACTTCCTGTCGTAAGTAAAATATTTCCTGTCTGAAACGACAGCCACGCGCTGCATTCTTCATGTGTCTTAAATGATACAAAGCCTTCCTCTGCACTCTCTGTGCTGCGGCGCAGACGAATAAGTGAAATAGACTCCTTATCTGCTGCCTGACGGACATTTTGCGATACGATCTGTGCATACGGATGTGTAGCATCAACTACCACATCAAATTTTCCATCTCTCATAAGCACTTCCATCTCTTCTTCTGTAAGGCGGCCGCAATGCACATCAAGACGTTTATCGTTCATAAGCTCAAGAGCATAATCAGTTGCAACACATACACTGCATTTAATATTCGAATCAGCAAGCAATTCAGCAAGTTCACGCCCTTCTGTTGTTCCGGCAAATACTAGCACTTTTTTCATCAAAATCACCTACTTTCTATAAATTCTTGTTTTCTCAGTTTTCCTTTTGCATATGAGTATTTATATGATAATTACGCCCTGTCACAAGCTTTCCTTTCACCACATGGCTTTGAGAATTACCGATAAAAACAGTTGTAAACATATCGACCTGCTCATCCTTAAGCTGTTCAAGCGTACATATTTTATATTCAGTACCCTCTCTTCCAATATTTCTCACATAGCCACACATTCGCTCTGGACAAACCTTGCGAAGCAAAATTTCACATGCGCGCTTTAAATAATCTGGTCTTCCCTTGCTTGACGGATTGTAAATGGCAATACAAAAATCTCCGTCTGCCGCCGCTGACAGCCGCTTTTCTATTATCTCCCATGGCGTCAGTCTGTCACTTAAACTTATCACACAAAAGTCATGACCAATAGGCGCCCCAAGAACAGCTGCACCGCTGACTGCCGCCGTAATACCCGGAATAATCTCAAGCTCACAGCCTGGATACTCCGGGAGAAGATCATACATTAAAGATGCCATACCATATACGCCTGAATCACCGCTGCACACAATAGATGCGATACATCCTTTTTTTGCCTCCTCGAAACAAAGACGGCAGCGTTCCTCCTCCCTTGTCATCGGTGTTGCAATTGTTTTCTTATTCTGAACCAGATCACCAAGAAGCTTTAAATATACCGGATATCCGGCAATCACATCACTTTCTTCAAGTGCCTGCCTTGCCTGGGGCGTCATCATCTTAGGTGCACCCGGTCCAATTCCTACTACATATATTTTTTGTTTCAAACCAATAACCTGCCTTTCGTTATTTTGTTATCATCCGCGAAAGCGTTATAAAAAATCTTCTATGGAATGTCTTTAAAATACCGGAAAAAATGTATGCATTGCAATAGCTACAGTTACTCCATCTTTTGCATACTTTCTCGCAAGAAGTATTCCCTGTGGTGCTGCTGCCATTGCAGAGCGCTCACATACATTGTCTACTCCAACAGTCTTTTCAACGAATGCAGAACTGCTGAAATTTCCCGGCACTTGTCTTAACTTTTCTTCAGTAAATGTAACAAACTCAACATTAAAATCTGATGCTGTCTCAATAAGTCCAGCCTCATCCTTTTTGCGGTCAATTGAAGTAATCTGACAAACTGCCTCTTTCGCAATACCACTTTGAGCTAAACGCTCACAAATTGTCTGTTTAATTAAAGCTGCCTCTTTTTTTCTTCGGCAGCCCACACCAACCACGATGCAGCGCGGCACAAGCCAAAGTGAACCCTTTTTTCCATCTTGTATAAAAGGAGAAATTATGATATCCGCCTCTTTTTCTGGCACTGATTGATCTGATATCTGCTTTTTTTCACTTTCTTTTTCTGATTGCTCAATGCTCTCTTGTTTTAGTACTGTTCCCTCAAAAGAAAGCGTCACTAACCTGTTTTCACAGCGCACTGTCACATTTTGATGTGCAAGCGTTTTTGCTGAGACACGAGCAATGCCTTCTTTATTTTGAATTACATAGTTGTTCTTCTGTGCAAATAAATCAGCAGCAAAGCAGTGACTGACATCAGTTGCCGTAGTAATTACTGCTTGTGCATTTAAAAAGGCGGCAATTTTACGAGCATACTCATTGGCACGTCCAACATGACCCGACAAAATAGGAATAACATAATCCCCATTTTCATCAATCACAATAACAAATGGATCATGCAGTTTATCCTTTAAAAATGGTGCAATCGTGCGCACTGCAATACCAGCAGCACCAATAAAAATCATTCCCTGTTTTTTTTCAAAGCTTTCTTTCGCACACTCTGACAAACGTATCGAAGAATACGATTTTGATGCACGGCACTTACTTATGCACTTAACTAAATCTCTATCACATTCGCAATCCGCTTGATCCTTTTGCTGTGACTGGAAAAGATATGCGCTTAGCCTATTTGCCAGAGCCTCTCCCTTTTCTGTAAAGCTAATAATATTGATGCAATTACTTGTCTCTTCCATCTAATGCTAATGCCTCTTCTGTCTTTTTCTTTCTGTACTCTGTCTCAAAGTCAGGCGCATAGAGACACGACAGCGCATAGTCGGACGGTGAGATCGCATCTCCCACAAGAACAACTGCTGTCTTTTTGATTCCATACTTTTCAGCTTTTTCGTCAAGTGTGGACACAGTACATTTTAAGCAAAGCTGCTCTGGCCATGTTGCCTTATAAACAATAGCTGCCGGTGTATCTTCGCTGTAGCCGCCTGCAATCAATCTCTTTGATAATTCTTTTAAATGACCTGCACTCAAATAAACTGCCATAGTCGCATGATGCGCGGCAAAGCTTTCGATGCTCTCCTTTTCTGGCACTGGCGTGCGTCCTGCCATACGTGTGATAATAAGACTTTGAGATACTTCTGGTACTGTCAGCTCTAAGTTAAGTGCTGCCGCTGCGCCAAAACATGCCGTTACGCCAGGACAAGTCTCATAACCTATTCCAAGCTCTTCAAGACGGTCCATCTGCTCACGAATTGCACCGTAAATGCTCGGATCACCTGTATGAAGACGCACCATCTTCTTTCCTTCTTCTTCGCCCTTTTGCAATGCATCTATGACCTCATCAAGCGTCATATAGGCGCTATTTAAGCATTCACATCCCTTCTTTGTATAAGAAAGCAGCTCAGGATTTACTAGTGATCCGGCATAAATGACAAGATCTGCCTCCTGCAAAAGCCTCATTCCGCGCACTGTAATCAAATCGGCAGCACCGCATCCTGCCCCTACAAATGATACCATATTTTCCTCTCAATCCGCAGCCTCATTTGCAGCTGCTATGTTTTCTAAATGGTTGTCTCGTTAGCATTAACATTTTCGTGCTGCAGCTCATGTAAAAATTCCTCTGCACCTTCGCTTTTTGCCAATTCACCATATTGGTTGTCGTAGAGTATGCATTCAATTTTCATTTTGCCACCGGCACGTTTATTCATATAATAGATGATTCTTTCCATCAGATAGTCCATGACAGGCTTTGTCTTTTTTTCTTCTTCCAAATAGGCAATTGCCTCTGTCGTTGTCGCACTATCCAAGATTTTCATCAGATTGTCACGGCTGACACCTGCGCGAAGTCCTGCTGCCACAAGAAGCTCCACTCTGCAGTCTGCCTCACGTGAATGTGTATTCATAATGCCTCCGGAAACCTTGACAAGCTTTCCGATATGTCCTGTAAGAAGCATTTTTTCAAATCCGCATTCAACTGCCATATCTATTGTCTCTCCAATAAAATTGCTGCACTTAACACTAGCATCAAGATCGTAGCCGTAGGTTTCTTTCATAAAATCGAGTCCATAGTTGCCCGGAGAGACCGCCGCTATCTGGCTATTCTGCGCATGTCTCATATTTAACTCAAGACGAATAGTGTCAAGAAGCGCCTGACTGCTCATTGGCTCTACTACACCACTTGTGCCAAGCACAGAGATGCCGCCAACAATTCCAAGGCGTGGGTTAAATGTTTTTTCTGCTAGCTCGACTCCCTTTGGAATAGAAATAATAACCTTTAAAGCGCCCTTATAATCTGCCATGCGGCAAACCTCTAACACCTCGGCCTCAATCATCTGGCGCGGCACATGATTGATTGCAGCATTTCCAACTGGCTGATCCATGCCCGGTCTTGTGACACGGCCAACGCCAATTCCGCCATCAATCTCGATGGTTGCATGGAGTGCTTTCGTTTCTGTTTGTTTTTCTTCTTGTAGAGAAGTTTCTGTCTGTGACGTTTTTGAACGTTCTTTGTAAGATACCTCTGCATAGACAAGCGCACCAGTCGTAATATCAGGATCATCTCCTCCATCCTTTTCAACCGCACAGCTAACGCTTTTCTCTTTTCTGGTAATCTCTAACAGCTTTGTCTCAAACACGATGCCTTTTGGTGTTACAATAGAGATTGTTTCTTTTTTCTTTCCTGTCAAAAGCATGTAGGCAGCTGCCTTAGAGGCTGCTGCCGCACAGCTTCCTGTCGTAAATCCGTACCTCATACGCATTTTCGTCCAGAAAGTTCATAGAGAACTGCATTGCATATGGCTGCTGCCACATTGCTTCCGCCCTTTCTTCCTTTATTTATAATATAAGGAATGTCAGTCTCCATGATTTCTTCTTTTGCTTCCACTACGTTTACAAATCCTACTGGAACACCTATTATAAAGGCTGGCTTATATAATCCTGCCTGGTACATTTCATAAAGCTTCATCAGCGCTGTCGGTGCATTTCCTACCACAAATATGGTTGGCTTATTCCAAGATGCAGCAATCTCCATACTAACGGCCGCACGCGTTGTCTTCTGCTCCTTTGCCAGCTTTGCTACTGTCTCATCTGCCATAAGACATTTTGCTTCACATCCAAACACGGCTAATGTTTTTTTATTGATTCCAGACAACGCCATATTTGTATCTGTCACAATCGCTGCTCCGCTTTTTATAAGCTCCTTTAGCTTATCAAGCGCACCTTCTGAAAATACAAGTGTATGTGCATAATCAAAATCGGCTGTCGTGTGTATAGCGCGGCATATCACTGGTGCCAGTTTATTATCCAACTTGATATTTCGCTCCTTTAATTCCGCTGCGATGATCTCAAAGCTTCGCTTTTCAATTTCACCCGGAAGAACAAATTCTGTTTTCATCTAAGCCTCCTGCTAACAAAAACCCGTCAGCAAATAAAGCTGACGGGAGTTTCGCTATTATATTCATTTAATTTTCTTAGTCGTTTATTCGCCTTTTATCGTTAAGGTACCTGCTGTCAAATCTTTGATGACCTCTCCTGCCAAAATCAGTCCTGCCACTGGCGGCACAAATGCAACACTTCCTGGAATGTCTCTTCTCTCAGTACACTTATGCGCTGTTCCTGGAGGGCATACACAGTGAGAACGACAGCTTACGCTCATATCTTCCAATGGACGCACTGGCTTTTCAGTTGAATAGACAACCTTTAACTTCTTGACACCGCGCTTTTTTAACTCATGGCGCATAACCTTTGCAAGAGGACACATCGTTGTCTTATAAATATCGGCAACATGAAATTGTGTCGGATCAAGCTTGTTTCCTGCACCCATGCAGCTAATCACAGGAACGCCTGCCGCCTGTGCACGCATGATGATTTCGATCTTTGCTGTAACAGTATCAACCGCATCAACCACATAGGAATATTCAGAAAAATCAAATTCATGCGCATTCTCAGGCAAATAAAAGCACTGGCGCATCTCTACCTTCGCATCTGGATTGATTTCCAGAATTCGGTCTCTCATGACCTCTACCTTATATTTTCCGATTGTCTTTCTCGTTGCTATAATCTGACGGTTGATGTTAGTTAAGCATACTTTATCATCATCTACAATTACAAAAGAACCAACACCACTTCTTGCAAGTGCTTCTACCACATAGCCGCCAACGCCACCAATGCCAAAAATGGCTACTTTAGCTCCTGCAAGCGCATCCATTCCCTCTTTTCCCAATAAAAGCTGTGTTCTTGAAAACTGATTTAACATTTCTTTCCTGCCTTTTCCTTTTGCATGTTTCTCTATCTCTGCCTTTGGTATATTAGCATTGATAAACTACCATGTCAATAGGTTTATTCCCAACTGCTTTGCATAGAAAAGAAGTTCTTCATTGGCTTTCTCGAAGGTGCCGAAATTCGGTCGGCAGCAGATTACGTGGTCGCACTCACTTAGCGTGGCTTTCGCGGCTTCTAGCGTCGTGCCTTTTATTGGCTCGAAGCTTTTTGATGCGATTACATTAGCGGCGAGTGCCTTTGCGACTGGATAATCGAGGTCGTTTTCAAAGAGAATGCCTGTGGCAAATGGAATGTTTTTTCGCTGCAGCTTTCTGTAAATGTTTCGCCCGGTCCCGTCACCGGCGATGACAAAAACAGATGGCTTTCCACAAGGCTTTGGCAGCTCTGCATTCATGGTTTTCTCATCGAAGCTTCCTGACGAGATGCCAAACAGCTTCGAAATATATCCTTTTATAAAAATTTCCTGTGGTGTTCCGAAACGCTCTGGCGTTGTTCCATTTACACAAAGAATCTGATCGGAAATGCGCTCAGCGAGGTCTAACTCATGAAGTGACATGATGACTGTCAACTTTTTCTGGTGCTTCATTTCCTGTAGAATTGATAAAAATTCAAGCTTATATTTCACATCCAGATAGGAGGTCGGTTCATCTAAGATCAAAATCTGCGGCTCCTGACAAATCGCACGCGCAAGCATGACGCGCTGACGCTGTCCATCGCTGACTTTGTTAAAGTCAAGATCCTTTATCTGTGTTACCTGCACCAATTCCATTGCTTCCTTTATCACCTTCCAATCGGACGAAGAAAGGATTCCAAAGCGTCCCGTATAAGGATAGCGGCCTGTCGCAACTACATCCTCACATGTCATTTTTTCTGCGCGAAGCTTTTGTGTCATTACAACTGCCATGCTCTGTGACAACTGTTGTCCAGACAGCCTTGATAGTTCTTTCTGATCGAGATAAATACTTCCGCCAAGTGTTTCAAGCTGTCTGGCAATGCTCTTTAATACAGTTGACTTTCCTGCACCGTTTGGACCAATCAATGTGAGAATCTCACCCTGTTCAAGAGAAATTTCTATATTATCTACCACTATGTGCTTTTGATAGCCGACGCAAAGTTTTTTCGTTTGAAGGTATCCTTTTTCACTCATCTTAAAGTCCTCTTACTCTGCCGTTCTTTCTTTATTTCTGCGAATCATAATCCAAAGTACAATCGGTGCACCAAAAATTGCGGTAACTGTGCTGATACTAAGCTCTGTCGGTGCCATCACCGTTCTTGCCAGCAGGTCACAAAATAAGCAGAATACACTTCCTCCTAAGAAACATGCCGGAATCATTAAGATCGGCTTTGTACTGGAAAGAAACTGCTTTGCCAAATGCGGCACTGCAATCCCTACGAAAGAAATCGGTCCTGCAAATGCCACGATACACGCAGAAAGAATACTTGAAAGAAGTACCATAGCCGTGCGAAGTCCCCTTACATTCACGCCGAGATTTTTCGCATACGATTCACCCAGCTGATATGCGCTAAGCGGCTTTGACAATAGAAAAACGGCTAACGATGTCACTGCCACAGTGACTGCCATCACAGTCACATTATCCCAGGTTGTGCCTGAAAAACTTCCTCTTGACCAGTTATGAAGATTAACAATTTGCGCATCATCTGCAAAGGTCACGACAAGTTCCGTTATGGCTGAGCAGATATAGCCGATCATTACGCCGGCGACAACAAGCATAGCCATACTGTCGACCTTTCGCGATACCAGTAGCACAAATCCCATTGAAATCATTGCCCCGACAAACGCTGCAACAATCATCATTCCAGAACTTACGCTAATAGCCTGTCCCATCAAAAATACCATGACAACCGATACGGTCATCTTTGCACCAGAGGAAATACCAAGAACAAACGGTCCCGCGATCGGGTTATGAAAAAAGGTCTGCAATAGATAACCTGCCAGGCCAAGCGCTCCTCCGAGAATCAGAGCAGCCAGCATTCTGGGCATACGAATATCCCACAGAATCCTGGCATTTTCAACTGCTTTTCCCTGAATGGATGCCAAAATATCGAAAACAGTAATTGAAACGCTTCCAATGCAGATATTTAATACACAAAGCAGCACCACACAGCATCCCAAAAGGAGAAATACAATTATGTATCTTATTTTTCGTTTTTGTTCCATTGTAAGGCAATCTCCTTTCCAAAAATTGGCAAAGCTGTGTACTGTTCACGCGTCATGTTTCATTTATTAGTCCAAACGATACAAATAGTTCATTTCTTTATCATCTGCACCTTGAAGCATGTTGTGAATGTCTTCAATTAAAAAGCCAATCGACATCGACTGCTGGTAGACATCCTTTTCGGTACACCAGACGTCACCACTTTTTACTGCTTTAAAATCAGATAAAACTGAACATTTTTCTATAAGCTCATCAACTGACTTTACACCACCATCAATCGTACTGTTGTAAATCAGATAGTCGGCATCCTTTGCTTTGTTATAAAATTCCTCAACCTGCATATTCATTGTTGAGCGCTTTGAATCATCTCCCAGGTTTTCAAATATATAGCGTCCCCCAGCAAGCTCAATCATTTTAGGAATATAGTCGTTGCTCTGGCGCACCTGGACAAGACCATTTGAGGTAATATAGAAAAATGCAACCGTCTTGTCAGTCTTCTTTGTCGCTGTGACATGCTTTACAATCTCTGTCTGTTTTTCAAAGGCTTTTTCTGCCTCCTCTTCCATTCCAGTCAGCGCGCCAAAAAATTTAATCCACTCGACACGGCCAAGTGGATGCGTCTCATAACTCGAATACTCGATAATGACTGGAATATCAAAATCTTCTAGCATTTCCTTAACCTCTGGTGAATGAAGAATCATGCTGTTCTCGATCGCAAGTGAACATTTTTTTGAGACTAACAATTCGTAATCAGGACTGCTATATTTACCAGCATAGAGCATTTTTCCTTGCTCCATTGCCTCTTTTGCCTCATCAATATACCAATTTTCTGCCTTCTGGCCAGAAAATTGGATGCAATCCAGCGCACCTAGCTCTCGAAACATATCCATAACAGCTGATGAAACCAGATAAATTCCATCCACTGGCTGCTTCAGTACAACAATATCTTCATCAAGATTATCTGGTATATCCTTGTCCTCTGGCACAGTCAAAATCTGTGTGCCGTCCTTTGTCTTTAACAGGGTATAATCACCATAATAATCCACTGAAAAATTTTCGGCATAGGAAAGAGCCATGCTGCCAGTCGGCTCTCCCAACACATTCTGCTTGCTAGTTTTATTTTCTGATGCGCTCTCATCCGCATTTGACTCTATTTTTGTCAGGATTTGCTTCTCATTACTTTTTTGTGCTGTTCTACACCCAGAAAATAACGTTAACGTACCGATCAGCGCACAACCTACAAGTAAGCTTTCTCTTCTCATCACTCTGCCGTCTTGATTGTAGAAGAATCAAAAGCAAGCGTATATTCAATCTCATGCGGCTTGCTCATTGCTACTGTATCGGCAATCACATCAAGTTCCGTATCAAATGAAGCAACTGTAATCTCAAACACTGAATTTCCCTCTGTGTTAACAGGAAAAAGCTTTTTGCCGTCTACAATCATATAATCATAGTTTGGACTGCTCCAGACAATCGAAGCAGTCACTTTGCCATCCTTCACTGTGAGAGTAGCCGGAGATTCAATCGAAGCTCTGCCACTTCCACCCTCAAGCGTAACCTCTGCTGTATAGCTGCCATCTTCAAGGTCAACTGCACTCTTTGCATCATCTTCT
This sequence comes from Anthropogastromicrobium aceti, assembly GCF_020687335.1. Lineage (NCBI taxonomy): Bacteria > Bacillati > Bacillota > Clostridia > Lachnospirales > Lachnospiraceae > Anthropogastromicrobium > Anthropogastromicrobium aceti. The sequence continues at coordinate 17,078 of NZ_JAJEQN010000039.1, read as the reverse complement.
TTTGGCTCCGGGTTAGATACGCTTACCTTATGATCATACCATGTTCCCTTTGTTCCAATAAGAGCAACATCAAATTCTTCATCAAGTGCCGGAACTGGAATATCAAAGCCATACACTTCCTCTGTCATTCCATCGCTGTATGTTACACTATCTGTAGTTGGATCTAAAAGCTGTGCGCCTTCCTTTGCAGCATCTGCTGCAAGACCATAATAAAGATTTAAAATCTTCTTCGATGTAAGTGAAACATGAATGGTCATCTCTCCATCCTTTACAGTCAGAGTACCCTTTCCATCACATGCTTCATTTACATGGAACATACTGCTGTCAGTGTTAAAATCAGCAGTGTAGACACCATCTGCCAGCTCATCAGATTCAGAAACTGCCGTCTTTGTATCTGCCTCGGTCTTACTTTCAGTTTCTTTTTCTGTCTCTGTTTCAGTTTCTTTTACATTTTCCTTGCTTGTCTCTTTAATTGTTTCTTTTTCTGTCTTCTCTTCTGTCTGCTTTTCGGATGCTGTCTCGAAAGCAGAAGTCTTTGTTGCTGCCAAAGACTCCTGCTTATCTTTTTTCTGTCCGCATCCAACGGATGACAGACAGGTCACTAACAGCATACCAACTACAGCGATATTTTTTCTTCTCATATAATTGCTATGCCCTTTGCTTTTATGTGTTTTTAATTACTGCTCGTTGATTACAGCTGCTGTATGATCAATGTAAAGCTTCTGGATACCCTCGATCTCACCAAGACCAAAGATCTGAGTATCTACGCTTTCAAACTTTTCAGATGCCTCAAACTGACTTAACCATGAATCTTCATCCTCACCTGCCATATCGTTGTTTGCGTGATCACCGGCAACAACCATCAATGGACGAAGGATAACCTTTGTGTAACCAGCCTCTGATACTGCATCAATAACATTCTCGCATGCAGTCTCCTCCGGCTCACCCTCTACAGTTCCAATAAATACATTTTCATATCCAAGGTCATTCATCTGAGTCTGCATCTGGCTGTAGGATACCTTTGCTGTATGAGAAGTTCCGTGACCCATAAATACAAATGCAACACCATCTTCCTTTGCTGCATCCAGACTATCATAGCCTGCCTTCTCAACTGCCTCAGCAGTTAGGATCTCTGCAACTGCTTTCTTGTCATCATTTACTACAGCAGCATCGTCGCCAACCTCACCTAAAAGCGGCTCAGCAACCTTTACAGACTCAAACTTGTCCTCATACTCCTCTACTGCATCCATAAGCTCATCATATTCTGCACCATGCATCAGATGGGTTGGCTGAATAACAAGATTCTTTACACCATTATCAACTGCACGGTCAAGTGCCTGTTCAACATTATCAATACACTCGCCATCACGAGCCTGTACGTGATTGATGATGATCTGTGCTGTAAATGCACGTCTTACAGACCAATCTGGATATGCTTCCTGCAATGCATCCTCAATTCCCTTGATATCAGCAGCACGGCTGTCATTAAAGGAAGTACCAAAGCTTACAACAAGAATCTCATTCTCACCGATCTCATCACCGTTTCTCGGATCATCCTTAGAAGCATCGCCTGTATCTCTTCCGAAGTAATCCGGATCAGCGTTCTCACCCTCAACAAGCTCCTTCTGTGCGTCAGTCAATGCGTCCCACGCTTCCTTTGCTTCCTTACACTGCTCATCGGTCTTATCGGTTCTCTCCTGAACATAAATTGCATCAATCAGATCTGCAACCTTGTCTGCTGCTTCCTGATCTGCTGATTTACTTTCTGCCTCAGTTGATCCTGCCTCAGTTGATCCTGCCTCAGTGCTTGCTGCCTCGGTTGTTGTCTCCTTCTCACTTGCTGCATAACCTGTCATGCTCATAGTGCCCATCAGTGACAGGGATACCAGTACTGCCAGATTTCTTCTTCTCATGTTTGCTTACCTAGCCTTTCTTTTTTTTTGCAGTTTTTCTGCTTTTTCAAATCAAATATAAAGCAGCCAAAAACGATTTGCTTCCAACCATGATTTTTCCAGCAGTCATCAAAAAAAATGATAAAATGCATACAAAAAGAAAGACTCCTTTCTGATCCATTGTCAGAGAAAGAGCCGTACACAAATAAATCTGCAAAATCAATGCCTCTATCAATTTTGCAAATCCAAACGTACAACCTTTTTACTCGTGGTCTGAAACTTTCGTTTCTGTACAGCGTTCAGGCAGGTCTCCCGGCTTAAGATCATCGCATCGGCCATCTTCCCAGTTTCCCAGTGATTTTGCGGCTCCTGCTCCCTATCACGGTGACGAGTTCGTACAGGATTTGCACCTGTTTCCCTTTTCACCGGAGCCAATCGCAGTTGATTGCTCCGACACCTGAACACTTCATATTTAATTTTATCTTACTATAGCATATTTTTACAGCAAGTTCAACCTATTTTATTGATGCCACTGCGCGGCGGGTTACGAAAGCCATTCACCTTCGGGCTTTGCTGTAGAACTCTAACGGGAATTAAATTTGCTGTTAACGTGGTTCTTATTTTATAATTTCCCAATGAGCTTTTCTCGATGTTCCACGTTGTACTAAGATACCCTTTTCTCGTAAAGAAACAAACATTCGAGAAATTGTTCTTTTTGACAAACCAAGCTGATCCGCATAATATGCTTGTGTTTCACATGGGTTCTCTTTAATAACATGCAAAAGTCTTTCTTCTTGCCGTAATTCTTTTTGCTTTTTGGCGTCGTTTAAGCCATTTTTGGCGTCGTTCTCTCCATTTTTGGCGTCGTTTTCTCCATTTTTGGCGTCGTTTTCCTCGTTTTTGGCGTCGTTTAAGCTGCTTTTGGCGTCATTCTCTCCATTTGGGGTGTCAACATAACTTCGATATATGTTAATACGCAAATCAACATCACCACCAATAAACTCCGGTTCTTGCAATCCAGCCGCCTTTACTTTATCAATAATTCTTGGAAATCTTTAACATACACCTGTAATTCTGGTTGATTTATAATCTCTTTTGGTAGTACAGGAGTCCCTTCTGGAATAAAAATTGCTTCATATAAAAGGTATTTAGACCTTAGACTCGTTTTGTCTTAATTCTCTTATTGAATAATCCATATAAACCTCCGATTTAATTTTTATAAATCAGTTGCTATTCCACACATCCAAACACCTCCACAAACAACGACTTATAGGTACAATTTGTTTTCCTTTCTACCGGAACAGACCTTCTTCATTTTTTGCCCGGCAATAAAGCTGACAAACTTGCTATAATCTCTTGCTTTTTTCGGACAGACTGCTACGCAATGCATACAGGAAATGCACTTGTTCTTATCGGTCAGCTTCGGATTGTTCAAGGGAATAGCACCCTCTGGGCATTCTTTTGCGCACAGACCGCAGGAGGTGCATTTTCCATTTGCAACAGGTTTGAGGGGAACTCCACCATATTCTCGATATGGTCTGTTTCCAGGGAATTTAGGTGTCCTTTGCGTTTCGTCGCTTTGCATGATCTTTGCGGCAAATTCCAGTAATTCCTTTTCGTCCTGCTGATCCGGGCGTCCGGTTCCAAATTGGTGCATCAGAGAATGTTCTGCAACAGCCTCCATGCCTGCGATACACACAAAGCCCGATGCTTCCAGAACATCCTGTAACTCCAATAAAGTATCGTCAATCGCACGGTTTCCAAACACCGCCACAAGAATTGCCTTCGTGCCGTCTGCCTTTACATTGCAGAACATATCCGTTACAGCCGAAGGAATACGCCCGCCGTAGGACGGAACAGCAACCAAACACAAGTCCTCTTTTTCAAAGTTCACCTTCATGAGTTTATCCGGTTCTTTGATCAGGTCGATTTCTTCAGCGTCCAGTTTCGTCCCTTTCGCAACAATATTTGCTACTTTCTTTGTGCCACCGGTTGGGCTAAAAAATATATTATAAAACTTCATAATCTTCTCCTACTGATTCCTATTTGTCCAATCAAACAAATGTGAACTTGTCATTCCTTCTTGTTCTTTTCAATAGCACTAATAGTGCAAGCAAAGCCTGTAATCATTGAAAGTAGTATTGCTCCACCCATTGCTTCGCTCATTCCAGCTCCAAAGAAAAAACCGACCAACGCTGCAATTACCATAAGAATGATTGAAATCATTACTCTCATTATAATATATACCTCCACAAATTTTGATTGAGATTTCACCTGTTTTAAGAGATTTAATAACTGTTATATTTTGTTATCAAATTCTCCGCAATCCCTTGAAAACACTGGATTTGTCGCAGGTGAGCTTTCCCTTATTGTTTCCCTTGTGTTATATCTTCCCATATAAGTTTACGAACTCTGATAAGGGAAAATACAAGGGCAAGAAAATCTGATAACATATTATAACACGAAATAAAAGTGACATGGTGAACTGATTGAAATGCTTCTTAATTTTTTACAACTAATGATTGATTGAATGATAAGGAGATGGGATACGATGAGAACAATATTTGCAGAATACAATCCACAGTGCAACAGTATTGATGTTTATACCAGTGCCGGCTATATGCTTCGCATTGACTGCTGGGAAGCTGAAAAAATTTTAAAGACTACACCTGGTTCAGACTGTGCATTGAACTCACTTGCTATTGATGAACCGCTTGAATATGCAAGGTTGTATCTTGATGGAAATTTACAGATGTGGATTGATGCAGAAGACTCATTAGAATTGTGGTAATAATTAAGCTGTCACTCTTGAAAAAGGTGACAGCTTAATATTTAGGTCTGTTCGAATACTTTTTCTATCAGGAGATTACGCAAACATAGTTAGAAAGTGGTTACGGATGAGAAGTACAACTGTCATCATGAAAAAAAGCTGTGGAACAACTGAATTGAGATAAAACATTTTTCCTTTTTCATCAAAAAAGGCCTCGCTTCATTTCGATACACCTTGATAAGTAAAATATGCACTGATTATTTCAAAATTTATAATGCATTTTTTCCAGACAGTCTGTATACCCATATTGTTCACTTCCATGGCTATTGTTAAACAACGCATTAATAAAAATGTAAATCTTCAAGCAATTCTTACTGCAATATAGCTTGATTTCAAACTATATTGCAAACTACAACTATGTTATATCACAACAAACAATATCAGCTACTATTCCATAAATGGACATTTTATGGATTTTGTACAAATTCCATTCTCGATATAAATTAAATTTACCTTTCAAAGCCGGAATACATTATAATTTCCTATATCAAAAAGGTGTATCGCATTAAAGTTTTTTACTTCTTTGCGATACACCTTGTGCTATGCTCTGCGTCTTATCCATTTCACTCTAAAATCACTATTACTGATATATTACGCTTCCATTAAACAAGCAGATTTCTTCATGCATTTTTCTACCATCCGTTCTGCAAGAAATGCTACTATTACCGTAATAATAATCATAACTACTAGCATCCATATTGGTGTGATTGCCTCCATGGTATCACCATATGCCTTTCCCATCTCTGCTGCCTGATCTGCGATTTCTTCTGCACGATTTGTCCATATTACAATTGTACGACCAAATGGAATCAAAGCTAAAGGAAGATATGAGATACGCACTCCGGCTATTCTTTTATTACCGATTGCACAGCGAATAATGTCCGTCAATATTCCGATCAACAAAATCAATCCCCAGTTTAGAATCGTCCCTTCTCCCATGAGCGCACAAGCACCTGCCACAAGAAATGCAAAAAGTGTTCCAACACCGAACTTCTGCCATCTTGTCGTCAAATACAGATACGGAATCCCTGCAAACACAGAAGAAACCAACGAAGCATATACCCAGAAAAATGGGTGAATATATCCCAGACAAAGGGAAGCATATATGATTCCAATATATAACAGCGTATACAAAACAGCACCGACAATCATTTTTTTTGAATCTTTCATATAATTTCTCTCCTGTTCATAATTTTTTTAAACTCATGCACCTTTCACAATCCATTCCTTTGCTTTTTGCTGCTCCTGCACCATTGCATAATAATGTCCCTGTTTTTTAAGCAACATATCATGTGTTCCCATTTCTTCAATTTTTCCATCATTTAGAACAATGATCTGGTCGGCATTCTGTATGGTATTCAGCCTGTGCGCAATTACAAATACTGTCTTTCCCTTCATCAGATGGTCAAGTGCCTGATTGATTTTTGCCTCATTATCTGCATCCAAAGAGGCGGTGGATTCATCTAAAAGCAGGATAGGCGCATCCTTCAGAATTGCTCTTGCAATCGCAATCCGCTGTTTTTCTCCTCCGGATAATGTATTGCCACCCTCAGACAGCTTTGTCTGGTATCCTTTTGGTAGCTTTACAATAAACTCATGGCAATGAGCCGCCTTTGCAGCCGAAATGATTTCCTCTTCTGTCGCATTCTCACGTCCGGCTTTGATATTATTGTAGATGGTATCAGATAACAATGTATTCTCCTGAAATACTTCACTGATATATTGCAGAAGTCCATCCGGATTTAACTGTCGTATATCTTTTCCTCCGATACGGATACTTCCTTTTGTAACATCAAAGAAACGTGCGATAAGATTTGCTACCGTGGATTTACCGGAGCCGGATGGTCCGATCAGAGCCGTAGTACTTCCTTCTTTTGCATGAAAACCGATATCGTGTAATACTTCTGTCTGTAAATTATAAGAAAAGCTTACATGATCAAATGCAACATCAAAGTGCTTTAATGTCACCTGTTCTTCCCTGTAAGGAAGCGGCTTGGTGTCAAATGCCTGTTCCAAATTGAATGCTGCAAGTCTGAGTTCCTTCAACAGGCCATAAGAATGTTCAAACGCAATCAGAAGTGCTGACAAAGCAAGACTCATGAGCATAAATGCCACAAGCTGTTGGGAAGCGATTGATCCGCCTAAAAACAGGTAACTTCCAATCAGCAGTACGAAGGGCAGGAGAAAGTTTGCAACGATGGAATACATACTGGTCGGGACAGCAGTTTTTACTTCTGCCTGTACATTTGTTTTTCTGATATCCTCTAATGTATCCGACATTCTTGCGAAATGTGTACTTGTCATATTGGCAGACTTAAACACTTTCATGCCTTTGATATATTCGAGTACGATAGATACCATTTTAGAGGTCAGATCACGTTTCATTTTTCCATATTTTTCAACCAGAACGTTACCCTGGTGTAATATTGGCAATGCGATCAGAATCACTACACATTCCGCAAGTGCCAGCTTCCAGTTGATAAAAAATGTACCAGTCAAAATCAAAACTCCCATTACCAGAGTCTTAATAATCGATGGTAAGGTATGTGTCAGTACCAGTTCAAAATTGCTCAAATCCTTTGTCAGCGTCGTAAGCAAATATCCACTGCTGTTCTGATTAAAATAGCCAAGACTTAACGAGCGGTAATGATTTGCCAGCTGCAGCCTCAGATTACTACACATCTTAGCACCTCTCGAAAAGCACAGAAAGTATCCACTTCTATATATGATCAGCCGAAGTATTACGCTTATCAAGCATACAATGGTATAATTCCGTACAAGTGTACCTGAAAGCGTTCCGCTTAAAAGATGAACCACAGTAAAGTACAGCATCAGATACATCACAAGACTTCCGATCGCATCCAGTGACATCAAAACAATCGGTACGATTAACTGTCTGCCTTTATCACCAATTAACTTCTTAATACTATGCAGCATCCTGTATTCACTCCTTTCCCACCATTTCTCTGATGTAAGTATCCCACATATGGCTGTATCGTCCTTCTCTTGCAACCAGCTCATCATGTGTTCCCTGTTCCACTGCTTTTCCATCTTCAAAGACAACAATATGATCCGCATTGCGGATGGTATGCAGTCTGTGTGCAATCATGATCGTAGTTTTTCCCTGCAACAGATTTTGAAGTGCAAGCTGTATCTTATGCTCATTCTCAATATCCGAATAGGAAGTTGCCTCATCGAATACAATAATAGGCGCATCTTTTAAAATTGCTCTTGCAATGGAAACTCTCTGCTTTTGTCCTCCGGACAGTTTCACACCCGCATCACCGATTTTGGTCATGTATCCATTTGGCAGACTCATAATAAAATCATCAATCTGTGCCGCCTTAGCCGCCTGTCTTACCTGTTCTTCCGTAGCTTTTGTTCCCATCCGGATATTTTCCAGAAGGGTGTCCTCCATGAGAAATACATCCTGGAACACAAAAGCTGTCAGATCAGAAAGATTTTCTGCTTTTAACTCATTTACCGGAACTCCTCCGATTTTGACCGTTCCGCTGTCTGCATCCCAGTATCTGCCGATCAGTTGTGCCGCTGTTGTCTTTCCGGCTCCGGATGGACCAACAAATGCATTTATGCTTCCAGCCTTCAGATGCAGGTCAATATCCGATAATACTTCCTCACCTTCCTTTGTATAACGGAATGTCACATGGGCAAAATCAATTCCATAAGAACCCGTTTTCGGCAGCTCTTTATTTCCGCTTTGCATTACTTCCATGTCCATAATCTGCTTCACATGGTCAAGACCACTGCCCAGTTCCATCGACTGCATGGCAATCGTTACCAGATTTAGAAAGGAAGTAAAAAAACACATGGTAAGCAGGATAAATAAAAGGAATGATGCCACTGATAAAGAGCCCTGAAGATAAAGCCAGCCACCCACAGGCAGGGTAAACAGAATTGCGGAATCCAGTACAACAAGTGCGATTGACAATGGATTGCAGGAGGACTCACACATCTTTATCCAGCAGTCTGTGTATACTTTGAGAGCAGTCCGGTACTGTTCAAATTTCTCAGCAGTCAGGTGATACATTTTGATAACCGGCATTGCCGTAATAAATTCATTTGCGGAAGCATTCAGTTTTTCCGTATCACCTGCAAATTCGTCCGTCAGATCCGGATATCTGCCCATGAGTGCCATCGGGATTGCAATTCCCAGGATCATGGGTATCAGCATAATGAGTGCCATCTTCCAATTCAGCCGCAACATGAAAAGAAACATCATAAGCGGTACAACAATAGCCTGTGCCAGCTCCAACGTACTATGTGCCAGAAAGTTCTCAATTCTGTCCACATCATCAAATAATGTGGTCTTGATCTGTCCTGGTGCATGTTCTTGAAAATATCCGAGGTTAAACTTTGACATATGCTCCAGCACCCGAACCTTGATCCTATGCATGGTATTAAAGGCTGCAGTGTGGGAACAGATTCCGGCTAATGCTGTAAAAATCGCCTGCAGCACTGCTGCACCAATACCGATTCCAGCCCACTTTAAAATCGTATGAAGTGTTACCTCATTTTTAATAATCAGAAGCAAGATCTGATAGACTACCATATACGGAACCAGGGATAATGCCGAAGAGAAAACCGCCAAGAGCATTCCCAGTCCCAGTTTTCCACGTTCTTCTTTTGCAAGTGTAAAAACGTATGGTAATCCGGTTCGTTTTTGTTCCATGAAACGATACCCCTTTCTTTAATAGTGTAATTTAGGTGAGTTACATCTTTCTAACTACACCTACTTTACTCATAAGAAAGCCAAAAATCAATATCAATCCTGTATTGCTCTGTGCATTTTGTTTCATCTTGAAAATCCTTGTATTTTCAGCATATTCTGTTGTTTTTCTGCTTCCTTTTTTATAAAATCGTGACTAATAAATATTGGATTGTCACCTTTTTTTAAAGGGGAGTATATGCTAGAATACAAGTGTTCAGAGCCAATGAAATACAGCAGATTAACCCAGAAAGGATGAGTACAGAAATGATTCCATCAGTAATTGACTATTTATTACAGCTTCCGGAAGCTATGCACTTTGCAAAGGTTCATGAACTTTGCAGTGATGGCATTTCCTCCTACCGTATGCTTTCCGACTATGGTAGTGGCACTTTCCAACTGATAGAATTTGAAAATAATCTTCTTTTAATTCTGATTGGTGATTATAAACCAAAAGATACATTTGAAAAAATCACGGAAATTTCAGAGGACTATATGGAAATCAGCCAGTTTGAAACCGACAGCAGTTCTTTCAAAATTGGTGGAAGAAAAAGGAATCAGGTTGACAAAGGAATTTATTGCTATCTTAATACCCAAAAGAAAACCTATACCTATTGTGAAGGTGGCAAGGCCGTCCGATTTACTAAGGTGATTCTTTCCCCTCAATACTTCCAGACTTATTTCAAGCTGCACGATGAAAATAATGCCAGACTTCTCAGTTCTGCAAGGGATTATCTTCTCAAAAATCCTAACCTCCCGGAACTCAATTTCGTATTTCAGCAGATACGGGACTGCCAGGCAGAGGGAACTACTCTAAAACTCTATCTGGAGAGTAAAGTAATGGAACTTCTTTCTCTGGTTGTAAAAGGAATAGAACAGGAGCAAAAACATATTTCTGTAAAACTGGATTATAAGGATATCCGGAACCTGAAAAAGACCATAACCGTAATGAAAAGCGATTTATCTGCCTATCCATCCGGTGATGAACTGGCCCGGATTGCCGGTATGAGTCCCGCACGTTATCAATTGGCATTCAGGAAACATTTCGGAACAACTCCATATGAATATCTCAAAGAAATGAGGCTGAATCAGGCACTGCTTTTATTAAAAAACTCCGATTATGGAATTGCCACGATTGCGGCTAAAGTTGGCTATCACAATTCCGGACATTTTGCAAAACTATTTAAAAAGGCATATGGACTTGGGCCAAGAGAATATCGAAATATTCATGGAATCAAATAAGGATGCCTTCATAACCTTTGTACATAAATCAAAAGCTGCTCCTGGAACGGGTACTTATACAATTTAACATAGCTTTTTGTGTTCTGCATTGTTAATTCTGTAAGAGTCACTACACTAATTTAATTGGTAAAATCCCAGTCTTAAGTCGTCTGCTATTCACAGGGAAGTTTTCCATCGCTGTTGTTTTCCAGATGGATCTTTTCTGTTCCAGCTTTGACTGCTGTTTCATACTAGCATTTTGTATTATGAAATAATGCCAATTTTATCTGTTCTTTCCTACATCTCTATTAGTTTCTTTATAATTTCCCGTCCTTGCTTTTGTCTATATTCTATACCCTTTTCTGAATGATTTGAAAACTCTACAACAATAATTTATGTCCCTTTTCACAGAGTTCATAAATTTCTTCTTTCTTCATCTCTATCATAGGATTTACTTTCTGCGTCTGTTTTCTTTTCACATTACGGTAGATAAATAAAATATAAGCAGGAGCACTCCTGCTTATATTCCAATTTAATAATATCCCCGTTCTTCCATCCAATCTTTCACATAGCATCGGATTCCAATATAAACCACATGCACCAATAGTAATAGTGTAATGAGATTTATAGAAATAATAGATTTTATCCAATCTCCAAAGTAAATTGCAATAGCTGTACTCATTATTGCTACCATGATACTGATGATATCCCAGCAATATTTTCGATAAATTTTTCCTATCTGGTAACCAATCCCGATTATCAGCAATCCTGTTATTACGAATAAAATTCCCATAACAACACTGGCAATCAGCCAGTACATAATCCCAGAAAGGATACTGTTTGGGATTCCACTGCTTAACTGCCCAAAAGAATCTGCACCTGTCACAAACTCTCGAAACAAGCTTCTCGTTCCTTTTCCAATCGCACCGAAAAAGGTGATAAAATCGTTAAGGAAAACTGGCGAAAGAATAGCAGCAAACAGTGTTGTTGTTATGCTGTACCATGCCAGCAGGAACAGGGTACTTTCATAAGCAACCGTCATATTTTTATATTTCTTTTCCAACTGACTTTTTCGATTATCGCATTTTTCTTTTGCTTTCTGGTAAGCAGTCCGGTCACATTTTTCACATTTCTCATAAGGCACTTTTTTCTCAACAGCTACATCTACCGTCTTTTGATGTGTCTGTGCATAAAGTTTTTCCTGTTCTGCTTTTTCATACTTAAATTTCCATGCCACGACTTCGGCGTCGGCTCTTTTCCTGCTGTCTGCCTCGCTGGTCAATCGTTCCTCTGTTTTCCTTAATCTTGTCCGCAATGCTTCGATATTCTCGGCTCTGTTTTCGCTGTTCAATTTCTCGTTCAAGGTCAGCGATTCGTTTAGTTGCCTGTTCAGTTCCATAATTCTCTGGTCTTTCTGATCCAGTTCGTCCTGCATCTGTTCCGTCATCAGCAGAAGTTCTTCCACCTGCCCGACGTTCTCTGAGTTTCTGCATCCGTTCATCAATCTCCCTCGCTTTCTCTATCTGCTGTTTAAGGTCAGCAATTCGCTGTTCTGTTTCTGCAATAAGCTGTTCTCGCTGTTCAGCTTCTGCGTTAATTCCTGCCATTGCTGATTCTCGGTTTCCAACTGTACGATTCTGGTTTTCTGTTGCTCGATCTGTGAGAGCAGTTCTTCTGTATCTGGCAAAAGATTCAGCAGCCCGGATAATTCGCTGTTTAAGCTTTTTAAACTCTTGTTCTGCTCCTGAAAAGACAGGAGCTGTCGATCCCGTTCCTGCAATTCCTGTACCATCTCTGCAATAAGATTCTGCTGTTCCTCGATCTGATTTATCATTGTCTCCATCATGGGAATGACTTCCCGGCTTTCTTCTAATATCATCCAATCGCTCCTTCCATTGTGTCAATGCACCGGATACTTTTCCAAAAGAAATCTGTATTTTATTCAGCAGTGCATTTTGTCTTTTTATGATCTGGTTTTCCTCCACTTTCCATGAAGCGGATGATGTCTGTCCGTTCTGAAATTTCTCATCAATTTTTCTGGCATCCGCACCCTCATGGATCGTCGGTATCTCTAATTTTCCCTGCCTTGCATAAGAACGGTGGTCAATATGATTTTCTACTTTCAAATGTGCATTACATACATTCGCCCATTCGCTCCGCCACAGTTCACAATTTTTTGGATTGTTCCACCCGGTAGCATCGGTCAATACACGTTTCCATTGTTTCCTGTTCCTTGCCCCGACTTTCTGGACTCCATTTTCATCAAGTACAGGGATTCGGATTCCATGACGGTCAGGGTTCTTTTTATCCTGCCACCAGTCCGGATGGGATTCATCCACCACGGTATTTCCATTTTCATCTCTGACAAAATCCCAATCCTTGATTTCTTTGTTCCCCCATGAGTGATCTGGATTGAATGGTCGCATCGTCACAAGTAAATGCACATGGGGATTTCCATCTCCTTTATCGTGGATACTCCAATCCGCACACATTCCCTTATCTACAAAGGTCTTTTGGATATATTCCGTTGTATAATCTATCTGTTCCTGTCGGCTCCATTCTTTCGGAAGTGAGAACTCAAATGACCTGCCGAGTTGTGCATCTGCACTTTTTTCTGTCTTCAAAACTTCATTCCATAAACGCTGCTTCTGAAAGGTAAGTTTAAATTTTTCCAGTGCAGCTTCTTTGTTATCTGCCCTTTTATATCGGACAGATTTCTGGAACCGTCTGATATTTTCAGCAGGTACATTCTGCCATTCCTGTGGTGCATTTTCACACATCATCAGGCTGGTATAAACGACTTCTCTTTTGGAAGTGTAGTAACTGATTCTGCCTGTTTCTTCATTTTTCATCACATCGCCATTGAGATAGGCAGATGCTGATATGATGGATTTTCCTTTGCTGCGCCCAACAATCTTTACTGTATAATGAAAAATCGCCATGATCCGTTACCCCCTTTCTGCCGTATCCGGCTTTGATTTCCGGCTGAAAGCCCCGCCGACGGAACGAGCCCGGCAAGCATAAGCGCAGACCGGTTGCCACCTGTGGCAAACTTATACGGACGACCTCTGGTTGTCCATAAGTGCGCCCTTCATAAAAAAGCAATGAAGGGAATGGAAAATCCACTCCCTCCGGCATTACACTTCCTCCGTATTTGCAACTGGCTCTTTCTGCATTGCCTTTGAGAAGAATTTCCCATTTGCTTCCTGCCTTTTTAAGAAGCCGATCAGCTTCGGGATATCTTCTTCCTCAATCGCAGAACCCAGCACCGATTCCACTGCACCGCCAATCTGACAGAGCCTGTGTGTCCGCTTTTTGGTTTCCACATCTTTCTGACGTTTCTTCAGTTCCCGTTTCTGTGCTGCATACTGTTTTGCTTTCTCAAGGCTTTCCTGTTCTTTCTTTTCCAACTGGAGCATACGCTCCTCATAACTTTTTGTTGATCTTGCCATAAATATCATCGTCCTTTCTTTTTTCTTCCAAACATAAGTTTCCTGTTGTCTATCAGACGAAGTACATGGTATAATCTGTTTGCGTGTAGGTATATCATGACTCCAGTCTGATAGAACCTTTGGCGGTTTCTTCGGGAACCGCTTTTTTAAGTTGAACCGTTTCTTGTGACTGCTTTCACATTTCCCTTATCCCTCAAGTCCCTGCCCTCGTTGGCTTCCATAAAAAGTTCCAGCATATCCGTTTTGATCAGGACTTTCCTACCGACCTTTAATACCGGAAGCTTCTTCCACTCCACCAGCTTTCTCAGGGTGTTCCTGCCGATTCCCGTATAATCAGCAGCTTCTTCAATAGATAGGGCAATCTTTCTTTGTGTCATATAACCACCTCCTTTTAAATTGCATTATGCAATTTCGTTTGTGCTGTCAGTATAGCGTGTTTATATTGCTTTGTCAAGCATTATGAAATTTTACTATTTTTCTTGAAATTGCATATTGCAATATATTTTGCTGCGTGGTATAGTAATGACATACCGAAAAAGGAGGCACATCAGCATGAAAGATAAAGAACTACGCAAGCTGATCGGCAGCAGGGCAAAACAGCGCCGTCTCGAATTAAATCTGACACAGCCTTATGTCGCAGAGAAGATGGGAGTTACCGCTTCCACAATCCTGCGTTATGAGAATGGTTCGATTGACAATACCAAAAAAATGGTACTGGAAGGTCTTTCGGAAGCACTTCATGTATCGATTGAATGGCTCAAAGGGGAAACGGACGAATATGAAACTGATATTACGGATAAGAAAGAATTATTGATTCGTGATGCGATGGGCGATATTCTCAAGCAGTTACCTCTTGACCTTAATAAAACAGAAGACGCTTTTTCTAAAGACTTACTGCTGTTAATGTTAAAGCAATATGAACTGTTTCTGGATTCATTTCAGTTCGCCTGTAAAAATTACAAAGGCAGTACCAAAGATGCGGATATTGCTAAAGTAATGGGATTTGAATCGAAAGATGAATATAATGAGATTATGTTTCTCAGGGAGATCACGCATACTGTCAACGCATTTAACGATATGGCAGATGTGATAAGACTCTATTCCAAAAAGCCAGAAACAGCAGAACAAAGGCTTGCAAATCTTTTATCCGAAGTTATGTATGACGATTCTGAATCGGTATAGCAAGGCAACCGGAGTTGTGATACAATGAGCACAAGCGAGTCAGGCTGTTTACAGATTTGACGAGCGGCGAATTGGCTTATGGACTTGTCCATAAGATGCCTACACGCAAGAAGCATTTCAACAGTTCCGATTGTCTGATATCGAAAGGAGATATACGATTATGGCAAAAGGATCTGTTAGAAAAAAAGGAAAGAAATGGTACTATCGCTTCTATGTAGAGGACGCAAGCGGTAAAATGGTTCAGAAAGAATATGCTGGAACCGAAAGCAAAAGCGAGACGGAAAAGCTTCTCCGTAAAGCACTGGAAGATTATGAAAATAAGAAGTTTGTCGCAAAAGCAGACAGCCTTACGGTAGGAGAACTTCTGGATATGTGGGCGGAAGAAGAACTGAAAACCGGAACACTCAGCAATGGCACAGTGGAAAATTATCTTGGTGCAATCCGATGTATCAAAAAACACCCGATTGCAGGCCGAAAGTTAAAAACAGTTACCGCTGAACATTTACAGAGTTTTCTCGACCTGCTTACATTCGGTGGCGAGTTTCCAGATGGAAAAGTGCGAAAAGGATACAGCAAAGATTATATCCATTCTTTTTCCGCAGTGTTACAGCAGTCTTTCCGTTTTGCAGTATTTCCAAAACAACTAATCAGTTTCAATCCGATGCAATATATCAAGCTGAAACGACAGGCAGAGGAAGTTGACCTCTTTTCCGATGATGAAGTGGAAGAAGGCACACAGCCGATTTCACACGAGGATTACGAGCGACTTATCAAGTATCTGGAAAAGAAAAACCCACCTGCCATTCTGCCGATTCAGATTGCGTATTATGCCGGACTCCGTATCGGAGAAACCTGTGGTCTTACCTGGCAGGACATTAACCTTGAGGAACAATGTCTCACTATAAAACGCAGTATCCGCTACGACGGCATAAAACACAAAAATATTATCGGACCAACGAAGCGGAAAAAAGTAAGGATTGTTGATTTTGGCGATACTCTGACTGAAATACTGAAAGCTGCCAGAAAGGAACAGCTCAAAAACCGGATGCAGTATGGCGAATTATATCACCGCAATTACTACAAAGAAGTGCATGTGAAAAACAGGGTATATTATGAATACTATCATCTTGACGGAACACAGGAAGTCCCAGCCGACTACAAAGAAATTTCTTTTGTCTGCCTGCGACCGGATGGTTCTTTGGAACTGCCGAGTACACTCGGCATTGTGTGCAGATCAGTGGCAAAGAAGCTGGAAGGATTTGAGGAGTTTCATTTTCACCAGTTACGTCACACTTACACCAGCAACCTGCTTTCCAATGGGGCTGCCCCGAAAGATGTACAGGAGTTGTTAGGACACTCTGATGTCAGTACCACAATGAATATTTACGCTCACTCAACAAGAAAAGCAAAGCGGGATTCCGCAAGACTTCTTGATAAAGTAGCGAGCAATGCTTAAACAAAAATTTCCCTTATTTCCCTTGCAGATTCCGCATAAGGGCAAAAATAAGGGAAAATACATATCATTTCACTGTCTAATGGGCTGAAAAGCCTGTAAAATAAGGAAAGTTCAAGAAATCTCTCCACAAATTTCGATTTATCACTTGCTATATCTATTCTCTCATTTTGATAGTTCCTTTTGACATACTCCCACGGTTAAAACCGTGGGATTCCTTAGATTCTGGCAGCATCATCCAGCCGTATAGACTGAAATATAGCCACTGTGTTCAGGATTTATGCTGATGGGATTTCATACGTCGTGTACTACTTTCTCAGCA